>JBFLYJ010000524.1:0-2479 GCA_040756635.1 Nitrospirota bacterium | reverse complement strand
GAAACAGATTGGCCGAGAAGCACTTTCAGATTCTTCTCCTGCAATGCCGGATAGTCATCACCGACCTTTAATTTTGACGAAGGCGAGATGAGATAGACAGTCTCCGCAAACTTTGTAAGAACCCCTGCCTCTTTAGCAGCCTCTTCAGAATCGCCGATTACGCAGACGGTCTTTCCTTTATAAAATGCGGCGTCGCATATCGCGCAGTAGCTCACACCCCTTCCGAGATAGTCAGCCTCGCCCTTTATAGTAGGTTTTCTTCCCATGGAGCCGGTTGCCAGAATCACGGCCTTTCCGCTGTAGTTCTTGTCCATGGTGAAGACCTCCTTCACGCTTCCGGTGAGATTAACCCCTATCACTTGTGCCTCGACATAGTCAGCCCCAAAACCTATTGCCTGATTCCTGAATATATCGAGCAGTTCCTTTCCGGAGACGGGTTTAGGAAGGCCCGGATAGTTTTCTATTTTATGCGTAAATGCGAGCGCGCCTGCTGTTGCGGATTTATCTATGACGATTGTTTTGAGTTTTGCCCTTGCTGAATATTGAGCTGCAGATAGCCCGCCGGGGCCGCCGCCGATTATAATAACGTCATACAGGTCAGTCATTTACTATCCCTCCGGATTTGTAATTATGTAATCATTATAGCAACATCACTCTTTAACGTGCAATTCTCCAAGGCACCATCAAACTTTCTCTATAATTATGTATCCCGGATCAGGTATAGGACAGGCTCGATGTGATCATCTGATATAGAATTCAGTCTTATATTTGTCATGCCCGAAGTTTTTAATCGGGCATCCATGATTTTCCCTTAAAACATAGACATATGTCATCTGGATTCCCGTTTCCACGGGAATGACGTTTATGGAGTCCAAGAAAGTTCTTCCCATGGTTTGTAATCGCTCAACCGCTCATCTTATATACGTAGCGGCGGCCTCTTTTTTTCGCACATCCGCAAAACCTTCTTTATTTTTTGCACAAATGCAAAGGATTCTCTGGGTGTGAATTCTTTAAAAACAAGGAGTTATGAATTGGCATGGGAACTGCTTTAATAAGGCTAAGAACGCGGAAAGGAGGAAAAGAAGATGAAAAAGGAAATGGCAAAAAAGGGATTATATATAGGAGCAGGGGCAGGACTGGTGCTTTTTGCAGTAATCGGATTACTTCCGGGCTCATTCCTCGGCGGAGTAATCGGGCTTAACATAGCAACCGGCATATTCGGAGCTCCCCTTACATCAGCACTGATGCCGAGGCTTATAGTGGCAGCCTCGATGGTGCTTGGAGTATTCATCTCAGGGGTAGTGTTTGTGGTAGGCACATCCCTTCTGGGGTGGGTTCTGGGACACGCGATAGACGCGGTAAGAGAGAAGAAGGCAGTACCGGCGGAAGTAGTAGTTAAAAAATAATTCAAGATTTAAGATTCAAAATTCAAACTGAAAACTGACAACTAAAAACTGAAAACTAAAAAAGGAGGACACGAAGATGAAAGCAAGAAAAGAGATGGTAAGGATGGGGACAAAGATAGGCGCAACACTGGGAGGCATAGCATTTCTGATATTCGGATTGATTCCCGGGTTTTATTTCGGAAGCTACGGCACACTGGTAGTGCTGAAGCACCTTATGGGCGGGCCGGTAGAGGCAACAGTGGTGGTACGGATGATAGTAGCGGTGGGAATCATGCTCGGAATAGTCTGCATCGCATCAGTGACCATAGTGGTAGGCGCAATCGCAGGAACAGGGCTTGGATACCTGGTAGAGGCGGTAACATCACCCGCGGAGAGAAAAGAGACTGCTGAGGCAGCTGCCAAGGCAGAGTAAATAAAAATTGATAAGTGACCTTAAAATGCAAAAGAGGGGAAAAAATCTTCCCCTCTTTTGCATTTTGCAACACCTCAGCTAAAGTTTTGATTAATATTTTTCTTGACAATACAAATATGGTTTTAAGATAATACTGCGTTTGCTGTGGGATTAAATCGCTGGATTTTATAGCATAACCGAAAAAATAAATAAGCGTTATGCCGGAAGCGATGTAGTACAATCCAACTTTAGAAAACAAAAAACTAATTTTAAAGTTAGGAGGTTTCATGAGAAGGTTTCTCCTGATAGTTTCGCTATGGGTTCCACTTTTATGCTTTGCATCTTTAGCCGGTGCCGAGACCTTTACCTGTCTTGCATGCCATAGTGCGATGAAGGGCAAGGTCCGCACAAAGAGCGGCGCCCTTATTGACGTGAATGTGGACGGGGAAAAGTACGCCGGGTCTGTTCACGGAGGGTTTGACTGCCTTATGTGCCATAAGCAGTTCTCCACAAACCCGCATGAACCATCGAAGCCAGCCGATATCCCGAGAAACATTGCGACTATTGCCGGCAAGATAGCCCACAAGGCAGCGGCCGACCCTGTTGCCCTCGCGGCATGCATTGAATGCCATGAGGACATATACAAATCCGTGCAGGAAAGCATTCACGGGAAGAACATTAT
>JBFLYJ010000523.1:0-2482 GCA_040756635.1 Nitrospirota bacterium | reverse complement strand
GCGCATGGCACCGAGTTCATCCAGATTAATATTGGAAATCTGGCTGACAACGCAATAGGGAAGTCCTTCTTCGGTCATCATTTCCATGGCACGCACAACCCTGGCAAAGCTGTCATCCCGCTGCCTGATATAATTGTGCGTCTTCTCTGTTCCATCAAAACTCACGCCGATATTAGTGAAGCCAAGCTGCCTGAAATCTTTGATAATGTCCCGGGTGATGGCAAAACCGTTGGATATGATATATGCCTTCACTCCCTTTTCAACAATATGAGCGGCCAATTCGCGCCAGTCGGGGCGTAGTAGCGGTTCTCCTCCCGAAAGAGTAAGCTCCTGACAGCCCAATGCCGCCAATTCGTCGATAAGTCCGAGCGCCTCCTTTGTCGAGAGTTCATCCGGGCGGATTTTCCCGGCCGAGGTCCCACAGTGAAGACATCTCATGTTGCAGGCAAATGTTATTTCCCAGACAACAGCTTTGGGATAGAATCTGAATTCTGACATATTAACTCCTATACTATGCTCTTGGCCTTTTGTTGCCGGGAGCGCGCAATTATATCCAGCATTTCAGGAAGCCTGTGTTTCCAGGTCCCGCACAAGTTCTCCTGGGCGAGTTTGCGGTCCTGCCGGCGCGATGGGCACCCTCCCATGCAAATCGGCAGCACGCTGCACACGCGACAAGTGGGATCGTCGAATGGATTGAATTGGAACAGCCTGGTGAAATTGGGATGACTGTAGTCGATTTCGTCAGCGATATTACCCATCGATTTCTCCCTGTTCCCGGTATAACCCAGGCATCGGTAAAGATTCCCCGCAGGATCAACAATGAATGAATTGAGTGTCTGAGCCATGCAATGAAACGCGCAAGGGCGGGGAATATAATTTATGGAAAATCCCTTGTTCAGCAGAAGGGAATAAAGTTCTATTTCAAGTTTTGAAAAATCGCGGTTGCTGTAGCAGCTTTCCGCAATATTGCCGCACACCTCGGATACCGGTTCCACCATCCCGAAATACAATCCGGCGCGGCTTTTCAATCCTGCCACGGATAGTTCATCAAGCATTTCCGAAATTATTTCAGATGTAAATGTCATGTCAATGTTGACACGAATGGCGACAGCCATCCTGGTCGTGGCATATTTGATATTTTCTACGATTTTTTCGAAACTAGAACCGCCGTTCTTAAGCGGCCTTTTTTCATTGTGGATTCTCGACGGGCCGTCAAGCGTTATTTGCACCCTTTTGACCTTCAATTCCCCGAGCCTGTCCACAAGATCGGGTGTCAGTAAGTAGCCATTTGAGACCAACTGCGCTGTATAATCAAAATCATGTTTTTGACTTAGCGATAAAAACTGCTCTGACATCTGCTCGATTTTTTTATGTGCCAGAAGCGGCTCGCCCCCAAACCAGATAACACCGAATTTACTAAGGTATCGTCCCTGTTCCTCCAGCAGTTTATATATTGAACTGATTACTTCGTCTGAGATAAGCCCTTCCTTATTTCCTTCATAACAGTACTTGCAGGCCATATTGCAGGCCAGGGTCGGGGCTATTGTGAGTCCGAGCTCCGTTTGATCATAACGATAAATCATATGCTGGAAATGAAGGATATCGATTTCGCTGCGGGGATCATCATATACAAAACTCCCGAACATGAGTTGATCCAGAAGATTCTTTTCATCGTCCGACAGAGCAGTACCACCGTCCTGCCGAAGCTTTTTATAAAGTTCTTCCAGAACAGCCACATTTTCCGGTGTCAAAAGCGCCAATCCGCCGGAGCGGGCATTGTATGCGACATAATAACCGTTATGCCACGGATAAATATGGTTGTAGTTTGATACTTTTTTCATCAACAGCCTAATTCCTCGTAGTTTTCTCGGATACGGAAGGTGCGCAATGACCTTCCGTATCCATTAACTATCCTAATCAGATAGGAGTCGGATCAATACCATAAAGAGGTACGATTTCCGGCGTGCAGCCCGGTACATAATCCGGACAAGTCAATTTCTTGCAAGGGCCTTTCGTGACTTCGCTCGGGTCGATTAAATAAATCACAGTCTCACCTCCTCAACGATGTCTAGCAGTTATGCGTTTAGTGTTAGCCTACGCAACCTCACTGTTGACAGTATGCTGCGTTCTATAAAAAAAACAATTATAGACGTTTATAAACAACATAACAAAAGGGGGGCACATTTCGTGAGGCGCAGACCTAATATCTACACCCAATATCTGGTAAGAATCTCAGTCTAAAACAGCAGTTCAGTGTTACAGTATTTTAAGCGCTCTCTACCTACCTCCCGCTTATTCACTAAATTTATGCTAATCTTTGGTCTTGTCAAGCCAAATATGACCGCTTTTCCGCGACGCGTGCAGTTTAAATATTAAGAGCGTTTTTTCGATCAGGAATATTATTACCAATAATGTGAACTAAAACTTGTTCTGATTCGCGAAATTCTATACCTTGAAATATGACTTATTTTATATAAGGGAT
>JBFLYJ010000522.1:0-2490 GCA_040756635.1 Nitrospirota bacterium | reverse complement strand
TCTGACCTCATCACCCTCCTTGAGTATAGTCAGCCTTTCAATGAGGTTTTCGAGCTCGCGTACATTTCCAGGCCATCTGTAATTTACCAGGCAATTCATTACTTCCTGAGAAATTCTTGGCTGCTCTTTTTTCTTTCTTTTTGAAATGTCCTCGATGAAATGTCCGACAAGTAGCGGGATATCTTCTTTCATCTTCCTCAACTGGGGCAGATGAATGGGAATTACGTTTAGCCTGTAATAGAGGTCCTCACGAAATGTTCCGTCCTTTACGGCTTTCTCGAGGTCTCTGTTTGTAGCGGCAAGTATCCGGACATCGACCTTTATGGTCTTGATACCTCCCACCCTCTCAAATTCTTTTTCCTGGAGGACCCTGAGCAGTTTGACCTGAAGAGCGGGTGCAAGCTCCGCTATCTCGTCAAGAAAGAGGGTGCCGAAATTGGCGAGTTCAAAACGTCCTATCCTGGTATTAATGGCTCCTGTAAATGCGCCTTTTTCGTGTCCGAACAGCTCGGACTCGAGAATGTCCTTAGGGATGGCAGCACAATTTAAAGGGATAAAAGGTTTTTTGGACCGGGAACTGTTGTAATGTATTGTCTTGGCTACGAGTTCTTTGCCGGTGCCGCTCTCACCGGTAATCAGGACCGTACTGTCAGTATCAGCGATCTTTTCAATAAATTTAATTACGTTTTGAATCGGCAGGGAGTTGCCGACAATCTTGCTGTACCCGAACTTCTTTTTCAGTTCCTGCTTTAGCCGGATATTTTCTTCCTGCAGTCTGGAAACGTCAAGGGCCCGCTTGACAGACAAGAAAAATTCTTCGAGATTGAACGGTTTCGTAATATAATCGAATGCGCCGAGCTTCATGGCTTCCACGGCAGTCTGCACCGTCGCATGAGCTGTTATGACTATCGATGGGACGGTTATTTTTTCATTCGCTGCTTCTCTAAGAACATCCAGACCGCTTATGCCCGGCATCATGAGATCGAGCAAAAAAAGGTCGAACTTTTCCTCTTTGAGAAGATTCAGTCCTGACTCCCCGTTTGAAGTCGCAACGACTTCCATGCCTTTGCTTTCAAGAAAATCCTTTAATAACTCCCTGATGGACTCTTCATCATCAATTACAAGTATCCGATGCATATGACTATATTGCCATAACGCGATAACAACGTCAACAGATTGACGGCATTTTTTTAGACTTGCCTGTTTTGCCTAAGTTCTTTCTGGCTGGCCTTTTTTATTGAATAAGATAAAAGCGGTTAATGAACAAATATCGACCGGTATTTTAATGCGGATTTATGTTTAGGCTGTGTCTTTCAATTCATCATGGCAGCCCTGTTACGACCCTCCCGTTTGGCCCTGTAAAGCGCCTCATCGGCCTTCCTGATAAACATCTCCGCCGATGTTATATCGTCATTCAGCGACGCGACACCGAGACTTATCGTAATTGTGATGATGGTATAGTCAAAATTGTTTTCCATTTCCATTACCGCTTTTCTGAACCGTTCTGCCGCCAGCATGGCACCATCCAGCTTCGTTTCCGGGAGCATACAGCAAAATTCCTCACCGCCGTACCGGAATAGATAATCCACATTTCTGATAATGGATGATATTCTCGAACTTATGGATTTCAGTATAAAGTCCCCGCACTGATGTCCATGCGCATCGTTCACTTTTTTAAAGAAATCTATATCGAACATTACAATGCTTAATTCATCGCCGTACCTCTTGAACCTTTCGAATTCCTCTTTGAGCTTAACTTCAAGATACCTCCTGTTAAATATTCCCGTAAGTGCGTCCTTCATGTTCAGTTCAAGCAATTTATGTTCGTATACCGCCACCTCCGTCACGTCCTGCACGTAAATAAATAAATTCTGGATGGCGTTGTTTTCATCGCGCAGCGGCCCCATGGCGCAGCTCTGCTGCATATACTCAAAATCGACCTCAAAATAGCTGTTTGACTTGAACGGAAACAGGTAGTGATGCAGCTTTTGTGAAAAAAAACAGAAATTGCCGAATGAGAACACCGATTTGCAGCTGCGATGAAAGGTCGGATTGTTCAGATTCGGGAAGGTATCAAAAATGGACTGTCCGACGATTTTCTCCTGCGCGATACCGCTGTGGACTTCCATCCACCGGTTCCATTTCTGGATTTTGAGGTCCCTGTCAAGAATAACAAGACCGATATTTATGGCATCGATAATCTGGCTGAAAATCATTCGTATTGTTCAATGAACAAACGCAGGGCTTCTTTCATCCATGAGACCGAATCACTGCTGGTGACCAAAAACAGGAACCCACTGACGTCGCCTTCATCAAAGCAGAAATCGGTTTTCAACACGATCGCTGTATCATCAGGATTATACCTTCTGTCAGTAACCGCCTCATTATAGTCTCTTTCAACAACGACCATCGGCGGAGTGTACGTGACGACATCCTTAAGCAGTTCAGCGAGCTTACCTACACAAGCGCCTATAAGGATATTCCCGACCT
>JBFLYJ010000521.1:0-2494 GCA_040756635.1 Nitrospirota bacterium | reverse complement strand
GGCACTGTCAAGTCTTTTCTGTAAATTCTCATCAGGGCTTTATTCTCAACGGTTTTCATAGTTCCGATTACGCCGCAATCCTCTGAACCTTCGAAGCTCTGATTCTCGTAAGGATTGCCTTTGCCTCTTTCGTTATGTTGACGCCATTCCACTTAAGTTCTTTGAGCTGCCAGTAAACCATGGTAAGCGCCCGCTCCTCATTCTGAAACCGGCCTGCCGTTTTTACTCTTCGCTTCACCTCCTTGAAACTCCTCTCAACAACATTGGTCGTCCTTATCCTCAGCCAATGCTGGTAAGGATATTTGTAATAGGTTAGGCATGATTCTATGTCTTCGGTAAGACACTCAACTGCTGAGGGATATTTCATGCTCCACTTTTTTTTGAACCGCTCCATCGCCTCTTTGGCATGTTCATACGTCGAGGCGTAGAATACCTTTCGCACAGACTCCCTCACCGATGCCTTGTCCTGTTCCAGCACCTTATCCAGAACGTTTTCAGTCCTGTGCTTGGTGCAGCGCTGTTTATCCGATTCAGGGAAGACTTCGTTCACCGCCTTGATAAGGCCGGGGCAACCGTCAATGACCGTCAGCATAGGCTCGCTCATTCCCCTCTTTATGAGATCCTCCAAAAACCCTTTCCATGAATTATATGACTCACGATTACCAAGAGATACGCTTACAAGTTCCCTGCTGCCGTCCTCCATAAACGCCCATGCCACCAGCACCGCTTCTTTCTCGCTTGTATCCGCTCTAACCCCCAGCCTTATCCCGTCAAGAATGAGATATACCGGCGTAAGTTCTGACAGGTCTCTTTTCTTCCAAAGATTAAATTCCTCTACGATTCTGCCACTAATCCTCAGGACATTCTGGTGGCTTAGCCCCTTCTTACCTATGAGTTTCCCAACAGCCTTCTTTACTTTCCTCGTTGACAGCCCGTTCATATACAACAGGGGGATAATCTCCTGTATTTCGTCCATGTGAGTAACCCGCGGCGGCAGGATCGCCGAATGAAACGGCCCATCGGCGTTTCTTACTTGTGGCATCCGTATCCCGATATCACCGCTGCCTATCTTTACCGTCCTGGGTTTCGAGCCATTGCGCCTCCCTTTGGCTAACGAAGTCCTCTCGTAATGGTCCCTTGCAAGTTGTGCCGTTATTTCTTCTTCCAACGCTACCTGCAACATCATCCTGGCGCCTATCCTCGTCAATTCCGTCAGCGGTGGCATCCCCTTTAGCTCTTCTACTGCCTCTTCAATGACTTTTTTCGCCTTCTTTGATAAACTCTTCTTCACGGGTATAATTCTCCTTTCTCTCTTAGAGAGATTGTTTTTGACCATTGAGAATTATACCCTGATTCATAATTTACAGAATTGATGTTACACTATCAAATTCGCTGTCCAGTCTAAAATAATCATTATCGACAATTAATTTGGACTTTCTAAGAACTGTTATCTCTAGCCCCTTCAACGATGCCGTATTTTTTGCTTTGTCAAAGGTGCTCATGCAAAAAAACTCAGTCGTTCTTTTTTCGCAAACTTGGCAAAGGCCTCGGCTATGCCGTCCTGCGTAAGGCCTTCATGGTTGAATAGATCATGCTGCACTACCCAGTGACCATGCGTATCACGCATCAGCTTTCCATCTTTGTCCGGTGAGATGATTTTATCGCCGCTTGTGTCTTTGGATGGCAGTTTCTGTGTAGCAAAGAAGATGTTGTAGTCATCGACCGTTGGACACAGCGGCCCGGCTGATGCGTCATCATTCCACTTCTGGACGAAGAGAACGCTGGTCTTTGTTCCTGTATGGGGCTTGAAGGTATTCGGATGCAGGCCGACAACGGCGAGGATTCGACAGCGTTCGGCGATAAACTCCCGCACGCGTTGGTCGCTTGAGTTGTTGAACCGTCCCTGGGGAAGAACAATAGCCATACGTCCGCCTGGCTTAAGAAAATCAAGATTGCGCTCTATGAAAAGCAGATCGCGGCCTACCGCGCTTTCAAGCTTTCCGTTCTTCTTATGCGCAAGTTCATATGGCGCCATCATGTCGGTCTGTTTGATATCTCCGGCAAAAGGCGGATTGGCCATCAGCAAGTCAAACTGAAAGCCGCGATAGTCCTTGCCGTTTTTCCCGGCGCGCAACTTTCTTAGTTTTTTCCAACCCTCGCTGTAAGTATCTCGCCAATCCTCCTGATCCACGGTTTCGCCCCATTTGGTCCAGTCGAGTGCATTAAGATGCAGTACGTTTGTCTGTCCGTCACCGGCTATGAGATTCAGGCAGCGGGCGACACGAACGCTCTTTTCGTCAAAATCAATTGCATAGACTTTGTCACGCACATAGTCATAGCAGCGCTGGGGCTTCTTCTCCATTGTAAAGAGGTGAGATATGGGCAGTCCTTCATCTATGAGTATCTGTTTCCAGACATGAAAAATGGCATGGACGGTAAAACCTGCTGAGCCGCAGGCGGGATCTATTAGGGTCTCTTCTTCATTTGGATTGAG
>JBFLYJ010000520.1:0-2495 GCA_040756635.1 Nitrospirota bacterium | reverse complement strand
GTAACTTTCAGCGATATAGAGGGCAGCGATAAATAAGATATCAATTGGTGAGTTAAAAAAAAGTGTGTCAAAGGTGCGGAAAAACCAGTATCTCATCGTAAGAAACAGACAGAGAAAAATAATTGTTATTCGCTTTAATGCCTGATTGTTGCGGATGAACGTTTTGATAAAGAGCGCCAGCAGCACCATGCCCCAGCTGAGAAAAACCTGCTGCTCAAAATTAAAATAGGCTGACGAAACATAGAGGATAAATGCCAGCAGGAATATACCAACACCCGTCAGAATATAATACTTTTTACCCGATAAATTGTAATGTGTCATTATCTCCGGCCCACACGGATAAGAAACATCGCTTGATTTAATTATGAAATCAGGCGAATTTCTTAACTACATCACATTACTTTTATCGGTCTTGTGTCTTAATTCTTTAATATGCATGCGTATGATAAGCCCCCACGAGTATTTCCGACTGCATTATTTAGACCGGTCAGGGAATGCTGATCCCCTGCTGCCTGCTCAGCATCTCTGCGGCTTTTTATGGAAATAGTCGGGGACATTTGTCGGGCCAGCCAGAGATCTTGTCTAGTAACCCATTACGATAAGATCTGACGATGCAATTACTTAAAATACCCTCAGGGATTAACAAAAAGGCAAGAAATACCTACTAGTAATTCTTCAGAAAAGGAGGAGAAAAAATTTAAGAGGATGTTGACCATGTTTAGGGGACATGGCTGAAGTAAAGGTTGGGCTCTTAGGCAGGAAATAACCTTTTAAATCAGTGGTCAACATCCTCTATTCAATATCTCCTATTGCAAGGATGTACTACTCATTCCGTCGTTAACAATAACTCATGTTATAAGAAAAAATCAAGTCACTATTTAAAATTGATTATTAACGTCTAATATCACTGTAGTAAATATCCCAGGAACCCTGCCTGTTTCCTTAGTTGCCGGACAAGGTCTGTGACAGATAAGTGTAAAGGTTTTCAGGTCAACTTATTGATTAGCAAAAATGCTGTACCTTAAGTGTAACCGCTTGTTACAGAAGTATTAATTCAGCCTCTTAGTAGCTACTTTTGTCACGCGTCCACGACGTCCCCTCCCTCCTCATCTTCATCTTTATAGGTTCTTTTTCTCTCCAAACCCTTGATAAACTCATATATGAGAAGTACGGCTGAAATGACAAACGGTAACTGATACAGATGATCACTCAAGTACGAATACCACGTTGTCTTTATTCTAAGCTGCTCCCGCCGTCTGTTTTCAAGAGAGCTGAATGAAACATCCAGCCCATCCAGAAACGCTCTGTCTACTCCCGCCCCTTTTCGCAATAAATTAAGGACACACAATATACCGTTCGGGGCGTATTCACCTGCGATGCACTCAACCATGCTCCTGCTTTCTTCATAAGCCAGCATCAGACCTCTTTCGTCTTCAGGGAACGACCTGGAAAGGTCATCGAACCGCATCAATGTATCTGATAAGACAGCCTGTTTAAGTGCATTGTCATATATACCTATTACCAGCTCTGCTACCCAGTCACTTACCCTTTGCGAAAGCCCCTCATTGAACCACCTTGGCAGGTTACCCCTTCAACATAATGATGCAGATAGAGATGGCAGAGTTCGTTCGTGTTAACTTACAGAATATAATTCAAATTATCAAAGCGGAGATGGTGCTTCCTGATCATTGCTGAGAGATGGGATATTTGAAGAGATGTAGCTGGCAAGGGTCCGGCCATGAGAGCGCCGGATTTCCTCGGATGGCTTTATTTGCGGATAAATGTCTTTTAACGCCCTGAATTCCTTCCTTGAATATTCTATCTGCGATTTAGTGATAACACCTCGTTGATTATTTAACTGCTTAAGTTCGTCCAATACCTTTTTATTAATCAAGTCTGCGGGTAATCCCTCCTCTTGATGTTCAAGCGTGCAATTTTATTGCCTGTCTTAACTTTACGTATTTAATCATATTTATTTATTATATTTCATTGCGATTGTGTTGTTTTAGTAACATTTTTAGTCATTATGACTCCGCACGATTAAACCGTCAGCTTCCTGCTGGAGTTTTATCCGCTCATTCTTTCGTTAATGATATATAGATAAAACTTGATCGACTTACAGGGAAATGAAGATCAGAAAGAGGGGCCTCAAAAGACTGGTACGTGTCCCCGTGGATATAAAAGAAATGGCGGGATGGACGGGACTTGAACCCGCGGCCTCCGGCTTGACAGGCCGGCGTTCTAACCAACTGAACTACCACCCCAAGGTTGTATATTACGATTTCCGGCAGCCAGATTATTCAGATCCTGTAAACGACCTGGCACTTATTCTTATCTGCCGGTCCCTGTCTTCAATGGTAGGCGGAACAGGGCTCGAACCTGTGACCCCAGCCTTGTAAGGGCTGTGCTCTCCCAACTGAGCTATCCGCCCGCGTAATATTAAGACAGCTTCAGACTAGATAATATAACAAATGCGTATATTAAATTAAAAGCCT
>JBFLYJ010000052.1:0-12054 GCA_040756635.1 Nitrospirota bacterium | reverse complement strand
GTCATCTACGGGCGGTTCGAGATCGGAAGGGGATGTCCCTATGCATGTTCATACTGTATAAACGGCAGGCTTCATGAACTGCACGAAAATGAAAAAAGGCACGTGCGTTATAAGACCCCGGGGAGAATCATCGAAGAATTGAAATACGGGCTGCAGAAGACTGGATGTGATATCTTCCGCTTTGTGGATGAAACATTTACGGCGATGAGCGAAAACTATCTGTCTGAATTTGTCGAGCTCTATAAAACTGAAATACGCAGGCCCATGGTAATAGCTACGAGGCCTGAAACGGTCAGCCGGCGCAAGATGGAAATACTCAGAGACGCGCATGAAGATATCCAGGTCACGATGGGCATTGAATCCGGCAGCGAAAAAATCAGGAAAAACGTATGCGACCGGCATATGTCGAACCGAACGATTATCGAGGCCTTCCGCATATGCCGTGAGATGGGATTTCATACAGCATCGTTTAACATGATCGGCCTGCCGGGTGAAACAAGGGACGATTTTATGCAGACTGTAAGGCTTAACCGCGAAGCAAAGGTCGATACCCCGATGCTGAGTTTTTTCTATCCTTTCCCTGGAACGAAGCTGCGTGAGCACTGTATTGAAAACGGATATATCAGTGATGAAATACATGAAGTGGATTACGCGGTCTCTTCAGTATTGAAAATGCCGGATTTTACGGTCCGGGAGATGGAAGGTCTGAAAAGAACATTTGTTTTATACATAAAGATGGACGAGTCGTATTACCCTGATATTTTCAGGGCGGAGAAGGACGACGAGGTGTTCAGCGATCTCGTGCGCATTTATAACGAGGAGTATTATTGCAGCCGGGCACAGCTCGGCAATTAATTTATGGACCTGAACCATGTTTGATACAATCACTTTACCTCAGGACATACTGCTGGAAACCGTAAGCTGTGATCTGTGCGGTTCGGACGATCTCGAATACTGGGACACAGCGCGTACGAACACGCTTTCACGCTGCAGAAGTTGCGGACTCGTCTTTACCAATCCGAGGATAGCGAGTGTGCAGAAGAAGGATGAGGTCGTATATTCAAAGGCCTATTTCCAGCAGAAATCGCGGATGACGGAGAAGATGATCAATGCCAGAAAGAAGACGTACCAGCGCGAAATAGACGCCCTCAGGAAGTACGTGAGCGGGGGACGGGTACTTGACGTGGGCTGCGGAATGGGAGTGTTTCTCGACGCATTCGGTGATGAGTGGGAGAAGTACGGCTGCGACGTCTCATCCTACGCGCTTGATATTGCCGGGGGAAAAAACATCCGGATATACCACGGTGAATTCGAAAAGCTGGATTTTGAGCAGAATTTTTTTGACGTTGTCTATTTCAGGGCATCACTGCACCATACGTATTCTCCCGGGAAATGTCTTGAAAAGGCTTACCGGATCCTAAAACCCGGCGGGGTGGCAGCCGTCTGCATGAGCAATAACTGCGGCGGCCCGGCCGGGCGCGTATTCAGGGCGCATGTGAAATCGTACGAGCAGGGGCATAATTACCTTTTTTCAAGGGGCACACTGGAAGAATATCTGAAAAGAAGCAGGTTTGAGATAATGGAAGTCAGCTATCCATACTTCGGGTCGGGATACGAATCATACCGCGATTTCATTGATTTTGTACTGCAGTACGTCAGGTATTTGTATCTCAGTGTGTCTTCAAAGCTCAACACTCCTGAGACGTTTAATTTTTCTTCGCCCGCATTTTACGGCAACTATATAAACATTTACGCGCGCAAGGAGGATGGAGGGAAGTCTTTATAGAATGAAAGAAAGCATCGTTACACGTATTACTGAAAACTGGGATGAAATAGACAGGATGGAGAAGACCTTGAGCGCTCCTGTGCCGCGGCTTATCATGCTTGAAGTGACAAATGCCTGCAACCTCCAGTGCCGGATGTGCGGCAATAGAAAGATGAAGCGAGTTAGAGGACGGATGCCCGTTGAACTAGGCAGGAAGGCCATCAGGGAGGCAGCACACGCGGGAATTCGCGAAGTGGCTTTATACACGACCGGGGAACCGCTTCTTTATCCTGAACTTGAAAAACTTATTGCATCTGCAAAGCAGAACAATATGCGCTGCATATTGACCTCAAACGGGCTTCTGCTGAATCAGAAATCAGCTGAAATGCTGTGCAGTTCAGGACTTGACAGTTTCAAATTCAGCATAGACGGAACAACTCGGGAAGAGTACGAAGACATACGCCGGGGCGGCAGCTTCGATACGCTGCTGAAAAAAGTAAGTCTTCTTAAGGAGACGCGGGACCGTATGGGGTCCGGCCTTAAGATCATCTGCGCCATGGTCCTGATGAAGCGGAATGCGGGAAGTATCCCTGTCTTCAGAAAGACGTTTGGGCAGCTCTGTGACGAGATCCTGATATCCCCGGAGACGAGTCTTGGCGGGAAGAACGGCTCCGCCGCTTCCACCGGCGGGAATGATGATTTTCGTCCATGCAGACTTTTATGGGACAGGATCATAGTTAACTATGACGGCAAGATAACCGCCTGCTGCGTTGACTTTGACGCTGACATGGTTTACGCAGATCTTCATTCAGACTCCCTGCTTGAGGCATGGAACAATAAAACAATGCGCCTCTGGAGAAAAATGCATCTGACAAACACGATCGACGGCCTGCCGCTCTGCGGAAATTGCGACGCCCCGTATGTGTTTGAAAAAGGGGCGCTGATAAATGAGAACTGAATATGGAAATAAGCATTAACGGAGGGAAGACTGTGTACGCCTTTATTCAGGCAAGGATGAATTCCCAGCGTCTTCCCGGAAAAGTCATGAAGCCGCTGGCGGGGAAGAGCCTGCTTGAGTGGTCTCTGGAACGGGCGGGTATGATTCACAGGGATGTCCGTGTTGTAGTCATTACAGGGAGCATTGAGGCTAACAGACCCATAATTGAATGGTGCGGGAAAAATGGCGTGGAATGCTTTGTAGGAAGTGAGGAAGATGTGCTTAACCGCTTCAGAAGGGCCGCGGATTCTTATGACGCTTCTGACGTTATCAGGCTGACCGCAGATAATCCTCTGTTCGATTACGATGCGGCGCGGGCGCTTCTGGCCGTGCATCTGACCGAGAACGCGGAGTACAGCAGTAACAAATCAGAGGTCGGCTCTGGACTGCCTGACGGTATAGGTGTTGAAATCTTCAGCGCGGAAACGCTCGCTAAGCTGGACGGTATGTCTTTGAGCCGGTCGGACAGAGAGCATGTGAATGATTATATTCTTGGTCACCCCGATGAGTTTGAACGCTGTTACTGGTTGACCATCCCGCAGGATTGTTCCGCATACCGGTTTACCATCGATACGCGTGAAGACTTCGAACAGGTCCTTGACTGGATATCGGGCCATCATACTGAAGACGTCCGGATGCCGGATTACTGGAGAAAGATCGTCAGGCAGTAAAAGATACAGAAAATGAAAATCAATCATGACATATCAAGGGTTACGCCGATAAACAAAACCGTTCAGGTATGGTTGTCACAGAGGAGCGTAACAGGCTACCTCTGCAACCGCATAGAGTGGTATTGCTGTCCTCATCTGTCGATCGTAAAAGAATATCCGATTCACATTGATATCGAGCTCTCCAGCGTTTGTCAGCTCAGGTGTTCTATGTGTTTCAGATTCCACAAACCCGTAAAAAACCAGGGGCTGATGCACTTAGGGACCTTTAAGAAGATCATAGATGAAATTGAGGGGAAGGTTTACTCCATTAAATTTACCGGAAGGGGCGAGCCCCTGATGAACAGGCAGTTCCCGCAGTTTATGGAATATGTGAAGGACAGGAGCTTCGGCGAAATTACGATGATTACCAACGGCCAGCTCATGAATGATGAAATAATGATGAGCATGATCGAATGCGGCATGGACCGGGTGGCTTTCTCGATTGACGGTCTTAAGGATAAATATGAGGAAATAAGGGCGCCGATCAAGTACGAAGAAATTTTAGATATTGTCACCAGGTTGTATGATCTCAGAAATAAAAAGGGGAGAAAGAAACCTCATATCAGGATCCAGGGGGTGAAGACTTCAATAGATGAGGACAGGGAATTCCTCAACATCTGGGGGCCGCTCAGCGATGAGGTGCTCTTCCTCGAATACAAAGACTACTCCATCGAGGCAGAGTCGCAACCACAGGCGGGTTACCGCTGTCCTTCACTTTATCAGAGGATTATGGTCCACTGGGACGGTACTGTGCCGATGTGCATTAATGACGAGTACGAGGAGAGCGTAATGGGGAGCGTGCTGCAGGACAGCGTGAAGGAAATATGGAAGAGCGCGGCTTTTGACCAGGCGAGGCGCGTGCATAGGGAGAACATGAGGGGCGTGGTCTACAAGAATTGTTCGAAATGCGCCCTGCACCGTGAGGGTCACGGGAAAAAATCGGGAGCCTTATCGACCTGGAACTTGTTCGGTTGAAAAAGACAAGATGCTTGCGACAATAGACAACAGCTGCTGTAAATCATGCAGAAGGAGGATTAAATGAACAACACCGGTTTGAAAATAATGGCATTCATTCTGGCGAGGGAAGGGTCCACCGGCGTGCCGGGAAAGAACATTAAACTGATCAACGGCAAGCCGCTGATCGGCTACACGATCGAAGTAGCCAAGGCCTCCAGCTATATCAACAGAATCATCGTCGCTACGGACGGTGCGGAGATCGGCAGGGTTTCGAGGGAGTTCGGAGCGGACGTGCCCTTTATGAGGCCGGCGGAGATATCACAGAAACTTAGCCGCGCCTATGACGTGTACAGGTATTTCATCGAGAAATTAAAGAATGAAGAAGGGTACCGTCCCGATATATTCGTCTGCCTGTTCAGTACGAGTTATTCAAAGACAGTGGAGGAGGTGGACGCGGCGATCAGGAAGCTTATCGACACTAAATGCGACTGGGTATTCACGGTGACGGAATGCGATCACCACCCGTACCGCTGTTTTGTACCGGTCAGCGAAGACCGGATGATTAATTTCTGCGACAACGTCAAAAGCTATGATATCTGGGGCAACCGCCAGGAACTGCCCACCACGTACAGGATCAACGGGAACGCCTTTGTGACCTGGACGGAGAACATCGAGAAGTACACCACGTATAACGTGGACATGGTTGACCACCGGAACGCGGACATCAGGTTCGTCCTTTGTCCGCAGGAAAGTTCCATGGACATCGACAGCCCCATGGATTTCGAGATCGCTGATTTTCTACTGTCGAATAATAAGGTGGGAATGGGAGTACCTGAAAAGGTATAAGGGTAAAGACGATATGTATATACTCGGTATAGTGGAAGGACATAACTGCAGCGCGGCCCTGTTAAAGGACGGGGAAATCATGGCTGTCTGTTTTGAGGAGAGGCTTTCACGTCTGAAAAACGACTTCGGTTATCCGGAGCGCGCTATTTCATATTGTCTGAACGAGGCCGGTATCGGACCTGAGGACATAGACCACGTTGCCATGGTGACCGAAAACCTTCCGCTCGCCCAGGTCGCCATCAAGCGTGAAGCACAGTTTACCGTAGCAGACTACATAAAGGAGCAGGAAGAGTACTGGAAACCCGTGCTTATGGAAAACAGGAAGGTGGACTACCTCTCGCTCTTCAGGGACAAGATCGTCCTGAACGGCTGTTATCGTTTTAACGGAACTGACTATGAACGGGCGAGTTTCAGGGAATTCAAAAAAATAAGGCTCGAGACGGTCAAGAGAAAACTCCGGAAGAGGGATGACCAGGTCCGTATTGTCAACCACCATGTGGCGCATTCCATGTACGCGGTCTTTACCGCCCCGTATTGTCATGAAAAGGACCTGCTTGTTCTCGCTTCAGACGGATACGGGGATGACTGCAGCGCCTCGGCCGGGGTGTTCAGAAACGGAAAGTTTGAGTTTGTTTCAAAGTCCGTCGGGAGCGGCATCGGCAGGATTTACCGCTACGCTACGCTGCTTCTGGGCATGAGGCCGGGGGTTGATGAATACAAGATGATGGGACTGGCCCCGTATGCCAAGGAATATCACTGGCGTAATGTGTATGAGGAGATGAAGGCGTATCTCAGGGTCAACGGGATGGAGATTGAATACACGAATCCGGACAGAGACATCTATTTCTCATTAAAGGAGCGGTTGAAATCAGCGCGTTTTGACGGCATCGCGGCCGGGGTGCAGCAGTTCTGTGAGGAAATCTCCGGTGAGTGGGTTAAAAACTGCATAGCATCAACGGGTGTCGCGAGCGTTGTTTATTCAGGCGGGGTCTCGATGAACATCAAGATAAATAAGGTGCTGGCGGAAATGGATGAAGTAGATGATATATTCGTGGGCCCGAGCGGGGGTGATGAATCCCTTTCTGTGGGTGCCGCGTTTGCCCTTTGTCACGAACTCTATCCGGGAATAAAAATAAAGCCGCTGGCCCACACATACCTGGGGCCCGCGTACGATAAAGACCATGTGAAGAAGGCGATAGACGCGGGAGTGCCCGGGGACTTCAGAGTCGTCAGCGGGCCGGATGATGACCTGGTGGCCGGCCTGCTCTTAAAGGGACTCGTTATCGCGCGCTCATGCGGACGCATGGAATACGGGGCCAGGGCGCTTGGAAACAGGTCCATACTGGCTGATGCCAGCGACCAGCGAATGATAAGAAAAATTAACGACAAGATCAAGAGAAGGGATTTCTGGATGCCGTTTGCTCCGATCATCCTTAAGGAGCGCATGAATGATTATGTGGTAAATCCGAAGGGGCTTTCCTCACCTTATATGACAATCGGATTCGATTCCGCTCCATTGGCAAAGGAGCACCTGCGCGCTGCCATCCACCCCGCGGATGATTCAATGAGGCCCCAGATCCTGGAGGAGAGCCATAATCCCGGGCTTTACAGCCTGATAAAGAAGTATGAACAGAAGACAGGAATGGGCGGGGTCCTGAATACATCATTAAACCTCCATGGAGAGCCTATTTGCGCTTCTCCTGAGGACAGCATACGGACCTTTCTCGATTCCGAGCTTGACGGTCTTCTCATGGAAGGATATCTGATATTAAGAGGGTGAACTATGAACGTACTGGCGATCGGAGCGCATTTCGATGACGTTGAAATAGGGTGCGGGGGCACGCTTGCCAAGCACCGGGCAAATGGTGACAAAGTAATTGTCCAGGTGATCACGCACTCAAAGTACGCGGACAACAACGGAAACTGCATGCGTGAAAAGCAGGTCGCTTTCCGGGAAGGCAAGAAGGCGGCACGCATACTTGACTGCAGACTGATCTGCAATAACTACGAAACCAAACATGTGCAGTTCGGCTTTAAGCTCATCAGCGATATAGAAGAAGTAATAGAGAAAAACAGGATAGACATAATCTATACGCACTGGGACCTCGACGTGCACCAGGACCATCAGGCCATAGGAAAGGCCACGCTGGCCGCCGGGAGAAAGATCAACAGTGTAATGATGTACCAGAGTAATCTGTATTCAAATTCGCAGCAGTTCAACGCAAACTACTACGTGGACATATCAGATTATATTGACCGCAAGGTAGCGGCAATTAAAGCGCACAGGACAGAAGTAGAGAAATTCGGCGCAGGCTGGATCGAATTCTGGATCAATGAAGCGATGAACAACGGCAAGCGGTTTAACGTCAGGTATGCCGAGGCGTATCAGCTGGTGAAGATGCTTGTCTGAAGATAAAACCATAATGTTGCATACGGCAGGCAACATTTAGATTAAATAGAAAAGATAAAAGATAAAAAAATGGAGGAGAGAATATTTAATAGTAATGTTCCGCATCTTTGATTATTGATATTTGAATTTTTATCTGTTTAAGGTGCCGGCATTGTGATAGTCCGGAATTTAAGCTCTCTTATTCAGACTGTTTCGGACAGAGTGACTGGAATTAAACTTTAACAGCAGGAGTTAACTATACATGATTATATCGATTCAGCAGCCCGAGTACTTCCCGTGGCTGGGATTTTATGACAAGATCATGAAGGTTGATAAAGTAGTGTTCCTGGACAATGTTCAGTTCAAGAAGAGGTATTTCGAGAACCGGAACAAGGTCCGGACCGCTCAGGGCTGGACCTGGATCACGACCCCGGTCATGAACAGGGGGTTTTACACGCAGAAGATCATGGACGTAATGATAGACAATTCAAGCCCATGGCAGAAGAAGATAACGTCCACCCTAAGGCGCAGTTACGGCCGTACTCCATTCTGGAGGGAGGGAGGGGAAGAACTGTGTGAACTGATCTCCGGGCAGCATGCGCGTCTGGTGGATTTAAATCTCGCCGTCATTTTGTTTTTCATGGATAAACTTGGCATAAAGCGTGAATATGCTCTTGCATCGTCTCTTGAGACTATGTCGTCAGGTTCTGACCTGATACTTGAGATATGCCGTAAGGTAAGAGCGGAGGCGTATCTTTCAGGAAGGGACGGAAGGAATTATCTCAAGGTGGAGGATTTTACGGGGTATGGCATCGAGGTCTTATATCAGGACTTTAAACATCCTGAATACCGACAGCTTCACGGGGAGTTTATGTCGCACATGAGCATAACTGACCTGTATTTCAACCATGGCCCGGGGAGTGTCGAAATAATACGTTCAAAGGGGACTGTTACCGGCATCCGTTCCTGCGCGGCATTATCGGGGGCAAAAGTTTGAGTTATGACCAGTCACAAAAAAATATACCTGTTTGACAGGTTCGGCATTAACGCCTTCTGGGAGAGGACATTCAGCAGGGAAAGGCTGCAGGTGATCAGCCGCTTCTCCGGAGAAACTCTCCGGGCGATACATGAAGAAGACGCGATACTGGTATTTGTCAATGACAGGGACCTGGAGGAGTTTATGATGTCCGGACTCCTTCCGGAGGCAGAGGGAGAACGGGTGAAGTTTCTCGATGACGTGCCTGAACTGTCGGGCATCGGTTTTGATAAATATCATGAATATAACGATCTCCTTTCCGTACCCGGAGTCTGTGTGCTGGGAGATTCTGAAACAGTCTGTTTACATCACGTTGTTTACGTCAGTTCTGACAGTGAAGCTGAGGACATCAGGTTCATCTCTCTCGGAGGTGAGATAACGGGACATAACGTTTTTCTCAGGGGCGGCAGGATAAAGGTCGTAGCAGGCGAGGGGAGCAGACTCATATTCGGAAACAATTGCCGCATAGGGCAGGACGTCACTATAACACTGGAAAAAAACTGTCTCGCTCTGCTTGGAGATGACTGCAACCTGTGCGACGGCACGTCGATTTTCCTTCGGAGTTCATCAGTGGTGAGGATCGGAGACAACTGCACGCTGGCGAGGGTAAGCGTCGACGCGTTCCGGGAAATCAGTATGGGCTTTAACTGTGTAGTGGCCCGTGAGGTCAATATCAGGGACGGTGACGGTCATGATATTCTGGGACTGGACGGTCCTAACTATCCGGAGAAGATTGTTATAGGCAATAATGTCTGGCTGGGCGGGCGGGTGAGCGTTCTGAAAGGTGTTGAACTGGGGGACTATTGTATTGTGGGAAACGGGAGCATAGTATCGAAATCATTCGCACCTCATTCCTTAATCGCCGGGGTACCGGCCAAAGTCATAAAGAAAGGCGTCAGCTGGAGGCCTGACTACAGTTTTTATAGAGAAATGCAGGAAGTGGCGGCAACACATAACTGGCCGTTTATCTAAAGGAGAGATTATATGCGTACGGTAACGATCGACGGGGCATTCATTGGGGACAATCATCCTGCTTTCATAATCGCCGAGATCGGAGGGAATTTCCTCAGGTTTGAAGAGGCCGCGAGGCTGATCGATCTGGCTGCCGAAGCGGGAGCGGACGCGGTGAAGCTCCAGACATACAGGGCGGAGACCATAGCGAGCAGGACAGCTGTATATGATATGCCGAACACAGGTAACGCCAACCAGTTTGAACTGTTTAAAAAATATGAAATCGGGTTCGCGCTTCATAAGGAAATTTGGGACTACTGCCGGGAAAAAGGCATTACAGTTTTTTCAACCCCAAGCCATATGAGCGATGTCGAACTTCTTGAAAGGCTTGACTGCGCGGCGTACAAGATAGGCTCGGATGATGCGGTGAATGTCCCCTTTCTCGAAGAAGTTGCGGCGATAGGAAAACCTGTCATACTGTCTACCGGTATGTGCACGATGAATGAGGTGAGAGAGAGCGTATCTGCAATTCTTGGAAGAGGAAATCCGGACCTGATACTTCTGCATTGCGTTACTAATTATCCGGCTGACCCTGTTCATATGAATTTAAGATGCATAGAAACCATGAAACGGGAATTCGGTCTTCCTGTAGGTTTTTCCGACCATACGACCGGCACTGCCTGCTGCATAGGAGCCGCCGCAATTGGAGCCAATGTGATCGAAAAACATTTCACGCATGATAAAAACGCAGAAGGACCGGACCATATTCTCTCAGCCGATCCGGGGGAATTAAAACTGATAGTTAATCATGTACGGACCATCGAAAGCGCCATGGGGGACGGCATAAAGCGTCCGTCAGATGGTGAAAAGACTACGCGTATCAATAACCGCAAGAGCATTGTGTCTACAACGGATATCCCGAAAGGTACCGTTATCTCCGGAGACATGATCGCCGTCAAGCGGCCGGGACACGGCATCGCGCCGAAATATATAAAACAGGTAACAGGCCGGACAGCAAAAGTGGATATCAAGGCAGAGACCCCTGTTTTATGGGAGCATGTCTGAGTAAACGCATGATACCCGGCAATTCCGGAAAGAAAGTTGTCTTCTGGGTCGAGGTTTCACGTCAGACAGGGATGGGACATCTCATGGAGTCTCTGACGCTGGCCGGGCATTTAACCGACCGGAATACCTTTGTCCATTTCATCATCAATCCATACTCACCGGCGGAAGAACTGCTTTCTGTAAAAGGGTTCCCCTTTACCACATACGAACACGCGGTATTGAATGACGTTGTCGGCAGCATTAGGAATTTAAAAGCCGGATGTGTGCTCATTAACCATCGGTATGTCTCGCTGGATGCCCTCAGGAGGTTACGTCAGGAGAATATCAGAACTGTCGTGATCGACCAGATGGGCAACAAGACCGTAGCGTGCGATTTATTAATAAACCGGTCAATAACAAAATCGTGGCTGACATATGAATTCACCGGGCAAAAGCCGGAGTGCTGTTTCGGGGTAGAATACGCGTTACTTGCTCCCGGATATCAGAAGCTGCATAGTCGGGAAAAAGAATTCAGCGCGCGGCAGGGCGGCAAGGTACTCGTTACAATGGGAGGAGTGGACCGGACCGGCGCTACGCTGAGGATCATTGAGGCGCTCAGGCCGCTGGATAATATTTCCCGTGAGATTGTCCTCGGAAGCGGTTTCCCTCATATGGAGGAACTCAGGAAGCTTCAGGGGAAAATCGGTTCATCGGCCTTCAGTTTTCATCAGGGGGTGGATGATCTTGGTGACCGTATGAGGAGTGCTGACATTGTAATATCGGCCGGAGGCAATACCGTTTATGAGATGGCGTGCGTCGGCACTCCCGGAATTGTTTTGTGGGAAGACGAACATGAGTATGTGCAGGCCAGGGACTTTGAAGAAAAAGGTGTTTTGTATTGTCTCGGGAATGGAATTACAACACCAGTCGAAGGTATAACGGAAGCGGTAACTTCCATGCTGAATAATGTTGAGCAAAGAAAATCGATGAGCCGGCTCGGTAAAGAGCTTGTCGATGCAGAGGGGACTGAAAGGGTCGGCAGTAGAATCATCGGGCTTTTATAGCAGATTAGCAATCCGCGCAGGATGAGTTAGTCAATAATATCCATGGCAATCAGGACGATTCAATTTCATGTCAATTGCTTGACATGAAATCGCCTTAAACTGAATATTTCAGTGCCGGACCGCACGATCCCTTCGTTATGATATTAACTATATTAAACATATAGTTAAGTCCTTATGGTTGCATCTATATATCAACTTCTGAATTCATGGAAACCGGGCAAGTATTTTGCTTTATTAGTGAAAGTACACATGTATTCGTGACAGGAAACCGATATTTCGGACTGGTCATATTACG
>JBFLYJ010000519.1:0-2498 GCA_040756635.1 Nitrospirota bacterium | reverse complement strand
AAGTATTATTACCATTCTGCTGAAGGTAATAATTGTAGGTATATTAAGCAAGCGACTCCCCTGATACCTTTTTCCAGAGACCTGATGACTTGAGGATTAGATCGATGAATTCCCGCACAGCCCCTCTTCCGCCGCCCCTTTTTGTGATAATATCAGCCAACTGTTTTGCT
Source organism: Nitrospirota bacterium (assembly GCA_040756635.1). Taxonomy (GTDB): domain Bacteria; phylum Nitrospirota; class Thermodesulfovibrionia; order UBA6902; family UBA6902; genus UBA6902. Next base: position 2,328 of record JBFLYJ010000519.1, on the reverse strand, counting down.
TCATCTTCCGCATCGGCGGGAGTTGCCGTCAGACCTGCCCTTCTTAAAAGTTCGCGGTCCACGATATCATCCCCCATAAACGCGGCGTTCTCCTCTTCACAGGAATACTTCTTCAGCATCTTTTCGAAGACATCAGACTTCCTGAATATCTTCTGGTGCACTTCTTTGATGCCGAGCTCTCTGGCTCTTATGTCTACAACTTTTGATTTCCTGCCGGTTATTATAATAACCGTTATTCCGGCCTTCTGAATCATCTTGATTCCGTGACCGTCCCGGACATGAAATCTCTTGAATTCATTTCCTTCATTGTCAAGAATAATGCTCCCATCAGTCATGACACCGTCGACGTCGAGGATGAGGAGCCTGATCTTCCGGGCTTTCTCAGCAATTGTTTCTTTGTCCCGGTTTTTGACTTTTAACTTCCGGCTTCCTGCTTTCATACTATTCCCGCCTTAAGAAGATCGTGCAAATGAATGACCCCTTCCACTATGTCCTCATCATCAGCGACTACAAGTACGGTTATCGAATATTTCTCCATCATCGACACCGCCTTGGCGGCAAGCATGCTTTTCCGTATCGTCTTGGGCCTGTGCGTCATGACGTCAGCAGCCCTGAGAGAAAAGAAATCAGTTCCCCATTTTTCGAGTCCCCTGCGGAGGTCGCCGTCAGTTATAACACCCAGAAGTTTACTGTTATCGTCTATAACGGAGGTAATCCCCAGCCTTTTGGATGATATCTCCATTATTGCTTCCTTCATGAGAGTATCTGCGTTCACAGACGGGATCACCTTACCCTTATGCATAAGGTCTTCTACCGTCAGGATAAGTCTTCGGCCAAGACTTCCACCGGGGTGAAAAAATGCGAAATCCTCCTGCGTGAATCCTTTCTTGTTAAGCAGTGTAATCGCCAGCGCGTCTCCCATAGCGAGTGCAGCGGTCGTAGAAGCGGTCGGGGCAAGCCCCATCGGGCAGGCTTCTTCTTTCACTGAAACATTCAGGGAAACATCCGATGTCTTTGAAAGCATTGAATTGATATTCCCTGTCATGGCAATGATTTTTATGTCAAGTCTCTTCAGGGTCGGCAGAATCCTGACGATCTCCTCTGTCTCTCCGCTGTTGGAGATAGCAAGCACAACATCGCCTTTTGAAACCATTCCGATGTCCCCGTGGCTGCCTTCAGCAGGATTCATATATAGTGCAGGCGTTCCGGTGGATGCCATCGTTGCCGCTATTTTCTTCCCGATAAGCCCTGATTTGCCCATGCCTGTGACGACAACCTTCCCGGCGCATGAATACAAAAGCTCGACCGCATCAACAAATGCTTCATCTATTCGGTCAATCAGTGCCTCGACGGCATCTGCTTCAATCTTAAGTATCTTTTTTGCCTGATCAATGAGTTCGCTCATTTAAGTTATAAATCCTCCGCTGAATACAGCCAATGTGCCAACGTTCTAACCCGCTTTATTTATAAAACTTATCATGTCAAGGCAGGTATATTCCAGAAACTTACTTAATCAGTACTATTTAATCGCACAACCGCATATTTTAAAAATCATTTCCAGCTCTTTATCAGTTGATGCAGCTGCATAAGTCTCTGTGCCAATACCGCGAATCTGTCAAGCTGCAGCATGTTGGGCCCGTCACACGGGGCGCTGTCAGGTTTCTCATGGACTTCCATAAATACTGCGTCACAACCCGCGGACACTGCTGCCCCTGCAAGGGTCTCAATAAATTCCCTCTGGCCTCCCGAACAGCTCCCCTGCCCGCCCGGCAGCTGAACACTATGTGTAGCATCAAATACCACAGGAAAACCGAATCCCCGCATGATAGGGATTGATCGCATGTCCACTACGAGATTGTTATACCCAAAGCTGAAACCTCTTTCGGTAATCATTACATTATTGTTTCCCGTTGAACGCACCTTATCAATAATGTTTTCCGCATCCAGCGGCGCCAGGAACTGGCCTTTCTTTACATTGACCGGCCTGCCTGTCCTGGCAGCCGCAACTATCAGATCAGTCTGCCTGCAAAGGAATGCCGGGATCTGCAGAACATCAAGCACTTCTGCAGCCTCCCCGGCTTCATCAATAGAGTGCACATCGGACAAGACCGGCAGTCCTGTCTCATGTTTGACTTTATTCAGCAGAGCCAGCCCCGCCTTGATGCCAGGGCCCCTGAAGGAATTAAATGACGTCCTGTTGGCCTTGTCGTAGGAACTCTTGAAAATAATAGGAATACCAAGTGTCTCGGAATACTTTTTGAGTATTGCTGCATTTCTTAAGACAGTGGCCTCATCCTCAATAACGCACGGTCCTGCAATAAAGGCAAG
>JBFLYJ010000518.1:0-2502 GCA_040756635.1 Nitrospirota bacterium | reverse complement strand
ACTTCTTTTTTATGACAACTCAGGACCGTGCACTCATATCTATATCCTGAACCGTCAAATATAGTCAGCCTGTCGCCCGATTTGACTCGAAGTACAAGCGACAAATATCGGGATTGATCGCCTGCAATTGTTATTTGTTCATGCGTGAGCATCTCGGGAGGGAGAAATATACGGGTCATAAACTGATTCCGGGGTTATTAATGAGGGCGAACCTTTGTACGCCCTTTTTTTTGAATACTGACTGCTGACAGCTACTTAGCTTCTTTATAATTGTTGTGAAACATGTCTTTTATCTTGTCCATGAAACCTTTTGATACATCATCGCCGCTGATCTCGGCGAATTCCTTCAGGAGTTCTTTCTGTCTCGGAGTCAGCTTTTTGGGGACGTCTACGAATACGGACACGAACTGGTCGCCTTTTCCGTAACCGCCCAGCTTGGGAATGCCCTTCCCCTTCAAATGAAAGACCCGGCCTGAAGGCGTGCCCGCAGGGATTCTTATTGTTTCTTTACCGTCAATCGTGGGCACATCAATTTCCCCGCCAAGTGTAGCCTGGACAAAGGAGATCGGCACTTCGCAAAGAAGGTCGTTGTCTTTTCGTTTAAAGAAAGGATGCGGTTCAACATGAATGACTACGTATAGGTCACCGTAAGGCCCGCCGTGGCTGCCTGCTTCGCCTTCACCCGTCACTTTTAAACGAATGCCGGTATCCACCCCCGCAGGTATTTTTAGAGATACCGTACGCTCCTTTCTGACCTTGGCGTGCCCTTTACATTTTGTGCATGGATCGGTAATGACCTTACCCTCGCCGCCGCACGTGCCGCACGTCCTGGCTATCGTGAAAAAGCCCTGCTGAAGCTTGGTCTGTCCCGTACCCCTGCAGGTCTGGCAGACTGTCGGGCTTTTGCCGGGTTTTGCTCCTGTACCTTCGCAGGCAGGGCAGTTTTCCCAGCGGGGAATATTTATTTTCTTCTCGGTGCCGAATACCGCGTCAGAAAGGTTTATATCGAGATCGTAACGAAGGTCCTGCCCCTTTGTGGCGCGGGTCCTTCTCCTCCCGGAAAAATCACCGAATATATTCCCGAAGACGTCCTCGAAGATATCGCCGAAATTACCGCTGAAATCGCCGTAGCCGCCGAAACCTCCAAATCCTCCCGCGCCCTCAGCCGTACCGAACTGGTCATAATTGGCCCTTTTCTGCGGATCGCTGAGGCAGGCGTAGGCCTCATTCAGTTCCTTGAATTTGTCCTCGGCAGCCTTGTCATCCGGGTTTCTGTCAGGATGATATTTCAGCGCGAGTCGCCGGTAAGATTTTTTTATCTCTGCATCGGATGCTTTTTTGTCTACTTCCAGTATCTCGTAATAATCTTTGGCCATTTTTAGCTTTAGGCTATAAGCTGTTGGTTTTAAGTTTACTGCTTACGGCTAACAGCTTACAGCTGTCTTTCACTCCTTTTTGTCTTTATCTACATCTTCAAATTCAGCTTCAACAACGTCCTCTTTTTCCTTCTGGGCTTCTCCTGTGTCATGCTGCTGTCCTGCAGCGCCTCCGGCGGCAGCTCCGGCTTTATACATTTCCTCCGCAATCTTGTGAGAAGCGGTGGTCAACTCTTCGATGGCCTTTTTCAGTTCATCCGGGTCCGCGGATGAGTCTTTCAGCTTTCTGCACTTTTCGAGCGCCGTATTTATTTTCTGCTTGTCATCATCGGAAACTTTGTTACCATAATCCTTCAGGGATTTCTCTACGGTATATATCAGCGTATCCGCGTCGTTCTTTGCTTCAGCGAGCTGACGTTTTCTCTTGTCTTCGGCTGCGTGCGCATCTGCGTCTCTCGTCATGTTCTTAATTTCATCCTCTGACAGGCCGCTCGAAGCTGTTATTCTTATTGACTGCTCCTTGCCTGTGCCTTTGTCTTTGGCGGAAACGTGGAGGATACCGTTTGCGTCGATATCAAAGGTGACCTCAATCTGAGGGACCCCCCTCGGCGCCGGAGGAATGCCCACTAACTCAAAATTGCCCAGCATCTTGTTGTCAGCGGCCATTTCTCGTTCACCCTGGCATATTTTGATCGAAACAGCCGGCTGGCTGTCCGCAGCAGTCGAAAATATCTGGCTTTTCTTTACCGGGATAGTAGTGTTCTTTTCAATAAGCTTGGTGAAAATTCCACCCAGGGTCTCGATGCCGAGTGAAAGAGGAGTAACGTCGAGCAGGAGCACGTCTTTGACCTCGCCTTTCAGTACGCCTGCCTGGATGGCTGCGCCGTCAGCAACCACTTCGTCCGGGTTGACTTCCCTTGAGGGCTCCTTGCCGAAGAACTCTTTCACGATCTGCTGGACCTTTGGTGTCCTTGTCTGTCCTCCTACGAGGATTACTTCATGAATATCCGACGAGCCGAGCCCCGCATCCGCCAGGGCTGTTTTACAGGGACCTATCGTCCTTTTAATGAGTTCTTCTGTAAGCTGCTCGAATTTGGCGCGGGAAATCTTGACGACCAGATGTTTC
>JBFLYJ010000517.1:0-2523 GCA_040756635.1 Nitrospirota bacterium | reverse complement strand
AAGTGAAAAAGTATCAATTAATTCTTTGTAAAATATTGTCCATCCAACATATCCTTTTACGTTATTCAAAGACATAACTCTAGGTCCAATCTGGAAGAGAAACTTTTCATTTGACAATTTATAGTGAGGTTGAGAAATCAGGTTTGGATCACGGAGTCTGACTGCGTCAGGAAGTTGCAGGATTGGCAATTTAGTAGTCTGTGGAAATTTTTCATGTAATTCTTTATAAACAATTCCAAAAATCGCATCCGGGTCAAGGTCAACATCATAATCAAACTTTATCTCAACAATAGCCTCTACTATCGGACAGGGAGTAATTTTAACTGGTATTTTCATATAGTTATGACCAAGATTAACAAACCTATAACCATATACATAATAATAGATAAAAAACTATTTGTCCATAGGCAATTATGTAAAGGTCGTGCAGCGGATCCCGGTCAAGATATTACTTGATAAGGATACGGATAAAGAGCATGTCTTACGGGTCGGGATGTCGGTTGTGCCGACAATAGTGGTGGAGTAATATGGTCATTGTAGGGGCGCAGCATGCTACGCCCCTACGGTGGATGAATTACCGGCATTTTCGCAGGGGTGTATAACAATACGCCACTACTTGGTAGCCTCATCAACTTTGTCCTTCGCCTTTTCAAACGCCCTGTCTATCGCCTTCCCTGCTTTCTCTGCAGGTCCTTCCTTCTTGCATCCGTAGATCCCGACGGTTAATGAAAGCGCGACTGCGATCATGAGTATTTTTCCGGTTAATGACATAGTTTGTTCTCCTTTGCTTATCGTGTTAGGGCCCTGATGTATGCTCCCTGCCGGATATTATAACAATATCTCAGATCAACTGGAATCTCATATATTTATGATTCGCATTAATGATAGAATCTAAAAGTTCGTATGATTACTCTCTATTCTGACAGCCAGGCAGGCGGTCTTGACAGGAGAGCTTTACAGCGATACCTTCAGTGAATGAAGCATAGCATTATATGAACAGCATGTACATGAGAGGATGTGTACTCTTAATGAGCAAAACATATTTTAATATCCCATCGCATTGTAAAGGTTTTCCTCAAGACCGCCTGCCGCATCTATTTACTGATGAGATGAGTTTATCTGAAGGTCAGCAATGAACAAATGGCTTGTCGCATTAACGGTAATGATCCCCACACTTATAGAGATCATCGACACCTCTATCGTAAACGTCTCTCTTGACCACATACGGGGTTCGCTTTCAGCAGGGATAGATGAATCGACATGGGCGATAACAGCATACCTTGTGTCAAACGCCATCGTCATCCCCATGTCCGGCTGGCTCAGCAGGCTCTTCGGCAGAAAGAAATACATGCTGGGCTCTATTATCGTATTTACGGTAAGTTCATTCCTGTGCGGGTCCGCGTGGAGCCTTCAGAGCCTTATATTCTTCAGAATCATACAGGGCATCGGGGGAGGCGGGCTGCAGCCGCTCAGCCATTCGATCCTCCTTGAGACCTTTCCCCGGAAGCAGCACGGCATGGCAATGGCGATCTTCGGCATCGGCATCATGTTCGGCCCCATTGTCGGGCCGCTCCTTGGGGGATGGATAACGGACAACTGGTCATGGCGCTGGATATTCTACGTCAATGTGCCGATAGGAATTTTATCCGTACTCCTTACTTCCGTTGTGATCCAGGACCCGCCGTATATGCAGAAAATAAAGATGAAGATAGATTACTGGGGCCTGGCCCTTCTTGCCGTCGGCTTCGGGTCGCTCCAGTTTGTACTGGACAAGGGAGAAAGGGAGGACTGGTTCTCATCACCCGTTATTGTCACCTTTTCAATTATTGCGGCCGTGGCAATTGTCCTTTTTATTATCCAGGAGTTCTTTTCCGAACGTCCGATAGTAAACCTGCGACTGTTTAAGGACAGGACCTTTGCAACCGGCAATGTACTCATGTTCTTTGTTTTCTTCAACCTCTTCGGCAGTATCGTCCTGCTCCCGATTTATCTCCAGACAGTGATGGGGTACACGGCGTTTCTCGCGGGACTGGTGCTCGGCCCCGGGGGTTTTGCTTCGATGTTCGCGATGCCTATTGTCGGGAGACTTGTACAGAAATCAAATCCCAAAGGGGTGCTCATGTTCGGCATGGTCGTGGGTGCCTTTTCAACCTATCTCATGTCTCTCTTTACTTTGCAGTCCGATTTCTGGACACTCGTTTGGCCGAGGGTCGTTCTGGGCGTTGGAATGGGATGCATTTTTATCCCGCTGACCACTCTAACATTGTCTCACATTCCAAGGGAGAAGATGGGGGAGGCGACCGCCATATATAACTTCCTGAGAAACATCGGCGGCAGCGTCGGCGTTGCATTCATCACCACGATCCTGGCCCGGAGGGCGCAGTTCCATCAGTCCCGACTGGTGGACCATCTGACCCCGTTTGATACGTCTTACACAATAGCAAAAGGCCGGATATCTGACATGCTTTCAGGCAGGGGGCTGGAAGGGATAAATCCGGACGGCATGATATACGGCGAACTCCA
>JBFLYJ010000516.1:0-2524 GCA_040756635.1 Nitrospirota bacterium | reverse complement strand
CAAAAGCATGGCAACTCTTATTAAAGAAACATGGTAAATACCATTCTGTTTCATCTTTGCGGCGGGCCGCAGCCCGGCATTGTTCCCCTCTTATTAATAAGTGACTATCATATCGGCAGGGGAAGATTAATCTTTAGAGAAATCAAGCAGAAAAGTTGTTTAATTATTATGATATGCCGACGAAATTCATGGCCGTGGGAAGGAGTGATTTGACCTTTCAGGCAGGACAGCCCCGGACAATGTTACGAGCGGATATTTTTAAGTGAGAGCACATGCATCATATTATTGAAGTGCTCGCCTATCTGGAAAACGGGATCTGAAGTCGCGTGTTTATAAACTTCACATTCGGTGCAGTTCCTGTACTTGTGTGCGAACGCACCCTGTACTTCACCATCACAGAACGTGCCTGCCACCTGCCAGCACCTCATTGCTTCTTTCCCGTAACAGACGCAATCTTTCTTGTCGCAGTTTTTCATCTCATAACACCGGACGAGATGGGGATTGGAAAACCTCACGTTGATGTCCTTCATCTGAATTACATTCTGCATCAGGTAGCATATCTCCGAGAGAGTGTTCTGGATTTTTTTCCTCTCCCTTTCGATTTTTTTATTGGATTTTTCGAGCTTTTCGGTAATGTTTTTTACTTCCGTGGTTTCATGTATGGTCAGTACATTGCCTGAAAATTCCAGCTCGCTGTCATTAACGGGATACGCGGTCAGTTCAAACCACCTTCCGGTAGGTCTGTGGCGGAGTTCCGTACAGCCGGAGAATAACGTCATCGCTTCCAGTTCGTGGTCGGTTATCACATCCTCCCATGTCCTGCCGAGGATTTCTTCATATGTTTTATTAGTAAATTCCCTGACGGACCTATTGATCCTCTTTATTATTCCATCGCTGTCGGTAAGGATAATCATGTCCCCGACACAGTCCATGGTCTTTTCCCATTCCTTCTTTGCGATCTCTATTTTTTTAAAAAAATCATCAAGACGATCATGTTTATTATTGATTTCGCGACGATTGGATTTTTTAGCCCCTGCTCCGTTTGTAAGGGCATTGCGGCTGTCGTCATTGCTGTCTGGTGACAGGTTGAATGAATCGTATTTATTCTGGTCTTTTTTTCCCATTATTATCTCAAGAAGAGACAGGATGTTTTTCCTTCATATGCGCCGGAACTTTGCCGGCATTTGATTTACGAACATCCATGAATATCACTGATGATATCCCGGTCTGCAATATTTTCAGTTTATCACATCCAGGTTTCAATTTCGGTTACTGCCGATATAATATAACTTTTGCGGAAAAATGTTAAGAAGCTTCGTGACAGCGGACCATTAACGATTATCAACAAATAACGGATATGTCTTTTGCTGAAAGGGACTTTCTCAGACGGGAAACTGTAACCTCAATCAAATCCCTGTCGAGCCATTTCTCCAGCCGGTGTTTTTTATACACCCATTCTGTTTTGCTGACATAGTTCATGCTGTCAATTATGATGCTGTCCGTGTAAGGGTTTATCTGTTTTGCGAGTGATTCAGGGTCCATGGGAAGAAGAGGACCGATAAATACAAACGTGTTTATGCCTGCTTCCCCGAGTTTTTTTAACGCGTCGATGCGGGCCGCGACAGGAGGGGCGGCGGGCTCAAATATTTTCCTGATACGGTCATCATCGGTTGAAATGGTCAGGCCGACATCAGCCTCATTGAATTTTGAAATAATGTCCGTGTCCCGCAGAACGAGAGGGGATTTCGTAAGAACACTCACAGGGAAGTTGAACTGTGAAAGGACCTCCAGGCATTTCCGCGTGAGCCCGTATTTCGCCTCGACCGGCTGATATGCGTCCGTCACGGAACTTACCATTACAGTACCCCTTTCGGCCCTCCGCAGCTGCCGCAGCAAGACATCCGCTGCGTTGACCTTTACATCGACGAAACTTCCCCACGGCTCTGTGTGGCCGGTAAACCTCTTCATGAAGACAGCGTAGCAGTAGCGGCATGCATGGGCGCATCCGACATAGGGATTGACGCAGTACTTCATTCCTGATATACCGGATTTGGTAAGGACTGAACGGACCTGTATTTCATTAATCCTGGTTTTCATTGTTTAGTGTAACAGATCATGCCTGTCCAATAAAATTGATAAAAGAGGCTGAAAACCTCATAAAGACAATGAATCAGCATTAAATTAAATATAAAAGACAAAAAATTAAAAAAATGGAGGAGAATTTTTTAATGATCCTGTCCCTCTTTTTTGATATTTGATATCAGAGGTGTCCGGTAACTATTTGAAGTGGACATGCGTGCTTAAAAATAGTTATGGCAATACCATAGTGAATGCATAATTATCCAATGCAGGCATGATACAGTATTTTCGTCTCATTCTCGTCCCGCTTCCTGCGTGACTCCGAGGCTTTTGCCTGTTCAGACCTCCTGTCTGAACTACCGGCAAAAAAATCCGCTCAAATACTGTATCATGCCTGCCGTCTCTTGTTGTATAAAGGTAATAAGCCATTAAAGCAAATTCTGAA
>JBFLYJ010000515.1:0-2542 GCA_040756635.1 Nitrospirota bacterium | reverse complement strand
TCCTGTCTTAATCAAAGCACAGGATGCATTAAAAATATCATCAAACCGCATTCCAGCCCTCTCTGCTATGTCAAGCAGAGAATGAGCACCGTCAGACAGATTCAGCACCCATAGTAAAGCCATCTGATCGACAACCGCATGGCTCTGACCTCCTGTAGCGGTATATAAGCCTCTTTTACCCAGTTGAGGTTCGCATTTTGGATTTGTATTGAAATAGCTTCTGTTGTTTTCCAGAATATGTAAGACTGAAAGATATTTGGAAAATGAATCTGCAAGAAACTCTGACCTGACAAAATCACAATTATCTGCCGATGTATGATATTCAGGATATTCTCCGTGCGGTGTTCTCTGTAAACATCCTACCGGAAGATTGAATCCCGGAGAACAATATTGCCTCTCGTCATAACCATATGGTGAAAAATCCGAGATCCTGAATGGTTGCCCGGAATGCTTCAGTACATGTTCGACAGCCCTGTCGATCTCGGCTTCTCCCATGCGGCTTCTTTTGTATGTGGACATCCCAGGATCACCGACGCAGGTAACTACTAGCCCATGTTTTATTTTTCTAGTAACTTCTTCATTATGGGCAAGCCATGTAATGGACCCTATTGTCCCTGGGATAAAGAGTATGCGGTACGAATAACGATTTGATAGAGAGCTTATGTATTTCCCCAATAACGTAGTCAGTGCCATTCCTGAAACATTATCATTACATAGCGATGGGTGGCAGGCATGACATGACAGCAAAATCTCATCGGTCGTCTCTCCCTTGAGATAATATTCACCGTAGGTCAGATGGCCGTCTTCAAGAGAAGAATCGATGTGAACCTCATACGTGTCTTCCTGCAGTTCCATGAACTGCCTGTACGTTAAACAAAACCCCCAATTTTCCTTGTAATAAGAAGTACGATATGGTATCCAGTCAGGATGGTCCGGCAATGTATAGAGATGATTTTTTAACTCAGAAAGAGACAGATGCTTATTAACCGGAATACTGTAGCCTAAGACGTGAAGGTTGCTTTTACGAAAATCTACGACCCGCTCGCCTTTTGAATTTTTGATATAAGCATCGTTGATGTTCCATTCTTTCGGCACCGTCCAGTCAAATACTTTTGTTCCGGTCGGGATTTCGTTTAGAGTAAGAGGAATATACTCCCTGAGTATGGACATAGTTTCACGAAACCCATTTCCCGTGATACTTCTGCAGACAGGGAATAGCCTGTTCACTAAATCGGTCATTTCGAGGGATAGCTCCCGCGTGTTGATCACATTACTGATTCTACTCATACGAATAGTACTAACTTTGATCATCCCTGAAAATCAGGATAGTCTCGGTCCCTTTCTGAGATGATCCGAACATCAGCCGGCCAATTAACAGAAAAAGCGGGATCATTCCATCTCACTCCCCCTGCATAATCGGGGTAATAAAATTCGGACATCTGATAAAACAGTTCTGTATTATCTTTCAGAGTGAGAAATCCGTGCGCGATCCCTTCAGGAACATACAGCATCATCCTGTTCTCCTCTGTCAGTTCCACTGCCAACCATTCCCTGAATGTATCTGAATCCCGCCGCAGGTCGATGATAACGTCATAAACAGCGCCTCTGGTACACCTCACAAGCTTTATTTCAGAATATGGAGCCTTCTGAAAATGCATCCCCCTTAATGTCCCGCTTTTCTTGTTGAAAGATATATTGCACTGAACAAGATTAGTATCGAGGCCATTTATTTCAAATTCGTTTTTGCACCACGTCCTGGCAAAAAACCCGCGTTCATCCTCGAACCGTTCAGGCTCTATTATAAATGAACCCTTCAGCCTTGTTTCTTTAAAGATCATCAGTCGATTATCTTCACTTCCGGAATAAACACTACAAATTTTCCGCCCCAATTACGGATATGCGACATTTGCCCGATGATCTCATTTTTCAGGTTCCATGGCAGTATAACCAGATAATCCGGCCTTGTTGCCTGTATCTTATCAGGATGAAAGATCGGGATATGCACACCTGGGAGAAAAAGGTCCTGTTTGTGCGGACTCCGGTCTACAGTATAATCTATCAAGTCCGTTCTTATGCCGCAATAGTTTAATAGCGTATTGCCCTTCGCAGGCGCTCCATACGCTGCAAACGACTTACCTTTCCTCTTCTCACTGATCATAAAATCGAGAATAGCACGTTTGGTTTCCTTCACGTTTTCACCAAATGTGGAGTAAAATTCCATATCCCTGAATCCTTCCTGATCTTCTTTTTTTGTGAGTTCTTTAACTTGTTTCCCGACCTGTCTTGATTCGCTGTTTTCATGGCTGGCAAAAATTCTTAGAGATCCACCATGTGTGGGGACTTCCTCCACATCGAATATCCTGAGCCCGTGACTCGCAAATACCCTCTGCACGCTGATAAATGAGAAGTACGAAAAATGTTCATGATAAATTGTATCAAACTGGTTCTCAGCGATTAATTTCATGAGATGCGGAAATTCCATAGTGATTATGCCATTCGGTTTCAAAAGGACCTTCATCCCCTCAACAAAATCATTCAGGTC
>JBFLYJ010000514.1:0-2544 GCA_040756635.1 Nitrospirota bacterium | reverse complement strand
GCCCCTCGCGCAGGGGCGTGGATTGAAACAATCTTTTAACAGCTGAAATTACAGTACGTAAAATGAGGGGATTTATTCCTGATGCATATGCACGTCCCGCTGAGGGAACGGAATTTTGATTCCGGTCTCGCCGAATTTCTTGTAGATCGCGCAGTTCAGTTCATGCACCGTGAGTCCCCTGAGGGCCGGTTCCTTTGCCCAGCAGAGGAGTTCGAAATTAAGTGATGAATCACCGAATGCCCTGAACCTCACCCTTGGGGCAGGATCGGGCAGTACATTGTCATTCCCTTTTACCAGATCCAGCAGGGTATTCTGCACATGGTCGATGTCGCTTCCGTATGCTACTGAAACAGGGATGCGGACTCTGAAATTCGGAACAGGCGCGCTCTCATTGATTATCTTCGTATTTGCTATTATCGAATTGGGGATGGTGATAAGGATATCGTCTCTTGTCTTGATACGTGTACTTCTGACGCCTATGTTGACGACCTCTCCTCTCTCTCCCTGGTCCAGCACGATATAATCACCTATGGTGAACGGCTTGTCCACGAATACGCTTATCCCGCCGAAGAAATTGGCAATAGTGTCTTTTGCCGCGAACGCGACCGCTGCCCCGGCGATACCCGCTGACGCCAGTACAGGGGTAATGTTGATTTTCCAGATTGAAAGCACCACCATCATTGACGCGACGATAATGATGATTTTCGAGACGTTCTCGACCAGCGGCACGATGTCCCTGCTCAGCCCTGTTACGTCGGCTACCTTGTTGACCGCATGTTCTATGATAGTATTGCTAATCTTTATCGTAGTAACACACCAGATGACCGTCAGCAGGGTGTTCATGAAGCTCCTGGTGTAGAAGACAGCTTTTTCCGAGGGCGTGAGATAGTGGATCGTGAAGGTGAGTCCTATGATGATGATCGTGAAAAATATCGGTTTGTGGATCAGGTCGATTATCCTGTCGTCCACGTCTGACTTGGTGAAGCGCGTGAATTTGCGCAGGACTTTGTCGACCATCAGGTCCGCAATCTTAGCGACGATGATAAAAAACAGAATGAACAGCGCCCCGTTTACAATAGGCGAAGACGATATATTTATGTATTCAGCGATTTCGTTCATCTGGATTTTAAAATACGCTGATAATTATAGCCCGAAAGACATGTCGATGGGAATACCTTTTTTATAAAGAAAATAAATGTCGCAAGGACCGAAGCCTGCTATTTAAATGAACGTGTAACAACGCGTACGATCAGCGGATTACGCTTTATTAATCCTGTCAGCCCAGATTATCGATTGCGAATTTCAGGCCCTCAGTCTTCCCTTCCCAGTAAGCCAGCCTGTCGCGCGTGATCCTGATATTGTAATGGTCCTTTGGATTCTCCGTCTCCAGCTTCTGAAGGAAGTCCCTGACCTCGTCCCTCTTCTTTGCGGTTTTTTCATATTCCTCTTTGATACGGTCGATCATATGTTTGCCTCACTAGAACCTCTCTCAAAATCGATTTTTGGTGAAATCCGTCACCCCCGCGAAGGCGGGGGTCCACTTTAAGGGTTAATAAACCTGGGTTCCCGCTTTCGCGGGAATGACGAAAGGTGTTTAATGACGAAATCATTTGATCCTGAAACAAGTTCTGATAAATTATTTGTTCCCATATATATAAATAATAGCATCTCCTGGCTGTACATACGCTACATCAAAAAAAGACATGATTGCAGGTTATAAATTCAGTATCCCGGTAGGGGAAGTACGGCTTGCTGTAAAAAGCGAAAGACGGTCCCCTATAATCTCGCGGTGTGTCCGGAGCGCCGCTTCCGGATCATTGTTGTTATTTGAGAGATGGGCGAGACAGGCCCATTTCAGACGCGTGCCTGTAAGCAGCAGTTCGGCCGCCTCCCTGTTGGACAGGTGTCCTTCGGGACCCGCGATGCGCTGTTTAAGAAACCACGGATAAGGGCCGTTTGCGAGCATTTCAGGATCGTAATTGCTTTCGATAAATATCCCGTCAAGCGTAGGAATGACCGAGCAGAGTTCCCTGAACGCGTGTCCGAGGTCTGTCATGATGCCGAGCCGCTTATTGCCGGATGATACCGTGAATACAGCGCCGTCTATAGCGTCATGCGGGGAAGGGATCGTCTGGACGCAGACACTATCAAAATGGATTGCTTCTCCCGCAGAAAAGTAATTGATGCTACCCAGCTTTCCGAGAGGGTATTTCTTCACTGATTGCTGTAGTGTTCTGCGCGTGATAAACATCGGCATGCCGTATTTCCTCTGATACACCCCGGCATGACGAACATGGTCTGAATGGTCATGTGATATTATCAGTGCGTCGACGTCCCTGATGTCCCGTCCGAAAGCGGACAATCGTTCAGCGGCCTGGCTGCCGGTGATCCCCGCGTCAAAAAGCAGTTTCACACTGCCTGTCTCTACGTATGTGCAGTTACCGCTGCTTCCTGACTGGAGGGATATCGCAATCACGCTCCTATACTCGCATATACAGGGGATTGATTACAAGGCCAAATAGAGTGACAACTTTGGAGGATTCA
>JBFLYJ010000513.1:0-2555 GCA_040756635.1 Nitrospirota bacterium | reverse complement strand
ATTTCATCCCGTGCGTCTACACTTACTTCTTGAAACTTGCCGGTTGTCCCCATTATTTTCACCCCATTAGTAAGCCTGTTAAGTGGTTTTGTTATGCCCCTTACAATAAAATATGCGATCAACCAGCCCGGCAGAAAAAGAATGACCGGGATTATGATACCTTTGGAAAAAACGTCCTTAAGGCCTCTGTCCCGCGCCTCCGTAGTCAATTCTATCTGCACAAACCCGATGATCCTGCTCTCTGTCCCTGACATATTGTTGTCTGCAAAAAAAGATTCCTCGGCATATCTTTCCCCTGAGGAAACAGGCGCCCAGAATTCAAAATAACTGCCGTGCCTGGAATAAAATTCCTTGTTCCCTTTTCTCAGAGAGTCGATCACCCTGGACCTGTCTTCCGCGGATGTTTCCGCTGCACCTTCGGCACCCTTCCTACGGTGTCTGACAACCGATTTTAATTCTCTGCCGTCATCAGCATAGATCCGGGCACCGATTGCATCATTATATTGCATAAATCCTTCAAGAGGGCCATTCATCAGGTCCGCATTTTCCGTAAATACCCCGAGTCTCAGGCTGTAGGCAAGATTTCTGGCAAGGAGTATTCCTTCATTAATAAAATTATTTCTCATGATCCTGCCGTGATAGTAAATAAAGAATGCAGCGAAAGAAAAATAGATGATCAGTATAGATACCGTAAAGAAATAGAATATCTTTGTACTGAAGCTCTGGCGGTTATATTTTATAAAATTCCACAAGTCCATCATTAATCCCTGTTAAACAGCTTCGCCCTGTTTAATATCTCACTGCCGATCTCAAGACCGAGTTTCTGGGCAGTCCTCTGATTAATTGTTATATTGATTTTTTTGGCACTTCCAAGGGGGATATTGCCGGCTTCCTTCCCGGCAAGGATTTGCCCCAGGATATCGGCTGCCTGGGCCCCTATGTCATAAGAGTCGACTTCAAGAGACATGACAGCACCCATTTCAAGATATTTTTTTGAAAAAGTGACCACAGGCACTCTGTTTTTAATCGAATAGAGGAACAGTATTTCAACCGTCTCAGGGGTGATAATATCTATGTCAGGGAGCATCCAGTAAACGCCGATTTCACCTGTCATCATGTCCAATCTGGAAGGGACCTTCCTGGAATTGATGACTTCATTAGCAATCAACTTCATTCCCCTTGATTCAACAGAGGCCCTTGCCTTTTCTACAAAAGCCCGCCTGTTTTTCGGATTGTACAGCAATCCGATCTCCTTTACACCGGGAAATGCCTGACTGATGATGCTTATCTGTCTGTCCGGGGGGATGTCCATATTTATCCCTGTAATGTTTGCGTGGCCGGTGATAGAGGAATTTATATCAATGACCATCATAACGATGATCGGGATGTCCTTGATTGCCATGATTCTCTCCAGCGCCCCGCTGCCGATGGCAATAATTACATCCGGCCTCTCCGTCCGCAGCTCTTTTACTACGTCATATCCCTTCATGTCGGAGAGGATCCATTTTTTAATGTCGCATTTGCAGGAATTTTGCAGTCCGTGATAAGCCTCATCGTACGGTGCTATGTTGACGCTCTGGATGGAAATTACATTGGCGGCGGAAGCAAGAGAGGGAGACAATGTTATTAACAAGATAAAAAAAACTCTGCAGAAATGTTTTAATCCGTATTTTGTCATCCCGCTGTTAAGCCCGTTTCCCTGACTTTCAAGATCGGGTATTTGTCTGTAGTGACATTTTAACATTCAAACAGAAGAAAATTGTCCCCGATCAACAATATATATAGAATTATAAAACAAATTGTAATTTATCGATTTATGCAATATAATGGTGTATTAATTTTAAATAAAGCTCTTTTTATTAAACACCTGTAAGAACTTATAGCTACTGAGCAGAGGGGAACTTGATGCGGATAAGGATTCTGGTCTTTTTAGCAAAAACTGTACGTCTTTCTTTTTTCAACACACTAATTATATTGAGTTCAACCCTCTTTTCACCAGCCGCTGCATCCGCCCAGACAGAGGAGGAGATGAAAATGCTTCAGATGTATTTCAGGGAGGATGAACTGGTAGTTTCACCCACCCGGACTTTGAAGCCCATCTCAAAGGTCGCTGAAAACATCAGTGTCGTCACCGCTGAAGATATCGAGGCCATGAATGCCCATACGGTAATCGAAGTGCTTGGGCGGGTACCGGGTGTCTTCATCGATCTTCATACATATGATTTCGGAAGCGATGGGGATATTTATATCCAGGGATCAGAGGGGAGACATGTCCTTGTACTGGTGGACGGTCTGCCCTGGAATTTTACAGGTGGCGGGGCTGCCGTAACACAGACGATCCCCGTCAGGATAATTAAACGCATCGAGATCATCAGAGGCCCTGCGTCTTCTTCATGGGGTTCAGCGCTCGGAGGCGTAATAAATATTATTACAAAAGATACAAAAAACTCTGACGGCATCTCCGGCACAGTGAGCGCGTCTGTTGGCGAAAGGGACACTCACGATGTAAGCGCTGAGGTGACCAGCAACCCAGGCATCGGGTACTATCTATACGC
>JBFLYJ010000512.1:0-2566 GCA_040756635.1 Nitrospirota bacterium | reverse complement strand
ATCCGCCAGTATGGACAGAGATTTATGTCGCGGGCAACGCTGCCGTTTATTACGGGGAATTCATCGACAAACCGCGAGAGGCGCTTCTGAAGCTCCGCAGGGTCTAACGGGGAATCAAGCAGCAGCACAACCTGGGACATATTGCCTGCGGAGGTCGTCTCCTTCATCATATAATCCAGCGAACTTATTATCCAGTCACAGCCGGTGAGATAACGTTTGCTTTTTGATGACGGGATGACGAATCGCACGATTAAAGTTTTGAGTGAAGAAAAGACGCCAGTGAATTAATAGTAGCAAAATCCTTTTTGTCCAGTCCTGTTTCGATCAGCTGGAGCTTGAAGGTCTTCTCTATAAACACGAGGATTTCGACAAAGCCGAGTGAATCAATACCCAGTTCATGAAAAGGCACGTCCGTGGAAATGGCGGCTTCGTCTTTGGAAGTTATGGAGGCTATTCCCTGTACTAATGTATCTTGAATTTCCTGTAATGTCATAAAGGATCTCTGACGCGGGTTCTTCCTGTCCCGGCTGTTTTTTCCATGCTCCTGTAAATGTCCAGGCGCGCATGGCAGATGTCTCTTCGGCGTTTATTATATCATAGCCTTTATATTTCAAGACCTTTATCAAATCTTCAAACCGTACGTGTTTCGGATTTATTTTTATCTTCTCAAGCGGCTTCTCCGTTTTCCCCAATTTGTCCCCTTCGTAAAAATATTCCCGCCTATTATGGCCAGTCTATTGTTATTTAATTGCTTCAGCAAACTCCTTGCTCTTTAATAACCCATGGACAGCTTCTACATATGCATTACTTAAGGCTTCATAATAATTTTCCAGGGAATAGGAGTGTCCAAATCTGGTTGACTTGCCGGACGTTATCCCCTGCCATAGAACTATGCCTGAAGGCGTCTCTGCAACAACTTTAAATCCGATATTTGCCTTGTATGTGGCAGCTTCCGTGACATAGAAGTCCAAAATCTCGCCTCCTAAAATAATATCTTCATTACTGTCTACTATAGAAAAACCGAGCTGACTGAGGGTAGACTTTAATCTCTCAGTACACCAAAGAGCTACGTCATCTTTGGTTGTCACCAACTTGTCTTTTTTACGTTCAATATTTTTACCGATTTCATATTTATTTTCTCTCTTGTCTATAAACAATGCAATTTTGATTTTTTTTGTGTAAAGATTGGTGAGTGTTGTAGTGTCAAAATCAAACAAATTACTTGTAGGCTTCCACTCTAAAGGGATATCCACAAGTCCGGGAGCACATCCTATAAGAGATACTAGAATCAACAGGCTAATAAATAATAGAGAGTTCTGTTTCATAGATGATCCTCCTTCTGTTGAAAATTGACTGAGATTTATTTTGCCCTTAGCAGGATTGAGCCCATTTCGTTCAAACAATTATATCTGACGCACCGTATTAATTCAATATCGCGGGACGCGGTATTATTCACTATATTCAGGCCGTGGGGATTGTCCGTTACAGGGCTTGCGTATGTCGTCTGATTTCTGAGCATTAAGGCCCCGGCGGCACAGTTAAAAGCGCTGCCCGAAAGCATGCTGCCGAACAGGGGGGAATAAGCTGCTGCCGGGACATCAGCAGACAAACAGTTTTTATAAACCGCCTCGTCTTCCAGCAGTCCGTCCGCGTCGATAATGTCGAGGTCAGGACGCCGCGTGTCCCTGTCGTCACCGTTCACCGACACATGCCGGACTTCACATAATGACTGTTCATGATGTTTATTGCTGAGCATGAAAAAGGCAGCTCCCTCTCCCGGGACCTGATATGCCGGGTTGAAGTCAAAAGGCCTTATCCTTCCGTCGGGAGCTGGCGTCAGTTTTGCGTCGTGTATATACGCAAGCACATCTCCGTACTGTTCCGCAGCGCCTGCCAGGACATAATCACACCTGCCTTCGTTTAACCATGCTCCGGCAAGCTGGAGCGCGCTGTGAAAAGCAAAGAAGAATTGCGTGACCGTCAGCGTGGGCCCTTCGATACCAAGCGCCGACGATATATAAGACGCTGCGGCATTATGGACTGAATTGGAAAACGTCGTCGGCGAGACACCTGCGTCACCGTACTGAAGGATGTCATCCAGAAAATTAAACGTTGTTACATGCGCACCCAGCGCGGTGGCGGTAATTATCCCGACCCGCCTCCTGTCCAGGTTTTTTAATCCGCTGTTCTCGATGGCATCTGAAGCGGCAACTACAGCCATTTTGCTGAGCTTGTCGGCGCGCCGCATATTTTTCATCAGGGCCCTGTCGGATATGCTCCCCTGCTCAACCGTATACGCAAGGGTCTTCCTGCCTTTCACTTCCACTTCGGAGGGCTTTCGCCATCCCTCATGAAGGGCCCCTGCGAGACTTTTAATTCCCCTGCCGCGTGAAAATACTATGCCGATTCCATTGACTATCATTATATGACCTTCCCGAGATCAGAAAAGGCAGGTTGCGTCAGGGGGTAAAAGGCAAGAATAAAAACAGGCAGAGTATGATATTCGAGCGGATTTTTTGCCGTCAGTAAAGACGGGATGTCTTTACCGGCAAAACCCTCGGTGACC
>JBFLYJ010000511.1:0-2572 GCA_040756635.1 Nitrospirota bacterium | reverse complement strand
TCACCCCCCCTTACTAAGGGGGGGATGGGGGGGGTAGTTTCGTTCACCAAAGGCGCCATAGAAGTCCTGATCGATAAATCCGACACCATTCTGACATCTGAGGGGCTGAGAAAAATTGACAGAGAAGAAATTCTGAAGGTCAGCGACAGGATGGCGGCTGAGGGACTGAGAGTGCTTTGCATTGCGATGAGAAATTGGGAACACCTGCCTGATAACATGTCTCCTGATAATGTCGAGGCGGGTCTTACCATAATCGGACTTACCGGCATGATGGACCCGCCCAGGGAAGAGGTGAAAGATGCGGTCGCGATGTGCAAATCGGCGGGCATAAAACCCGTTATGATCACGGGTGACCATCCAATCACGGCCAGAGAGATAGCAAAGAGACTCGGCATACTTGAGCAGGATTCGGGTGCGATCATCACGGGCAGAGAGCTTGATAAACTGTCGCTGGAGGAATTTGAAGAGAGGGTAGAACATCTCCGGGTATATGCCAGGGTAGCTCCCGAGCAGAAGATCAAAATTGTTAAGGCGCTGCAGGACAGAGGGGAATTCGTGGCGATGACAGGCGACGGCGTAAATGACGCGCCTGCGTTAAAACGCGCTGACATCGGCATCGCGATGGGCATTACCGGCACAGACGTGTCAAAAGAGGCGTCGCATATGATCCTGCTTGATGACAATTTCGCCACTATAGTAAAAGCGGTGCGCGAAGGCAGGAAGATATACGATAACATCAGAAAATTCATCAAATATCTGCTTACGACCAATTCAGGTGAGATATGGACATTGTTCCTGGCGCCCCTGGTCGGCCTGCCGATACCTCTTTTACCAATCCACATACTCTGGATAAATCTCGTGACCGACAGTCTGCCTGCCCTGGCCCTTTCCGTCGAACCTGCAGAGGGGAATGTCATGGCAAGGCAGCCCAGAAATCCAAAGGAGAGCATATTCTCCCACGGTCTGGGAATTCACGCGATCTGGGTAGGGCTTCTTATGGCGGGCGTTGTCCTTTTTGTGCAGGCATGGTCGATCGAGACCGGGCATTCGCACTGGCAGACAATGGTATTTACCGTGCTCTGCCTTACCCAGCTCGGGCATGTTCTTGCCATAAGGTCTGAGAAGGAATCGCTGTTTAAGATCGGCATATTCTCCAATAACTACCTTCTGGTGGCAGTAGCGCTGACCTTTGCCTTGCAGATGGCGACCATCTATGTCCCGGCGCTGAATCCTGTGTTCAGGACCGAACCGCTGACGATGAATGAGCTTGCGCTGTCTCTTGCGCTTTCAACCGTGATTTTCTTCGCCGTTGAGATCGAGAAGTGGTTCAAGCGGAGGGCAAAGAGCCAGTAATCTTCCACTCAGGGAATTAAATACTTGAGTACCGTCATTCCCGCGAACAGACTGTGTCACAATCGTCATCCTGAACTTGATTCAGGATCCAGAGGCGTGCAATACTTTGAAAAGTCTGGATTCCGGATCAAGTCCGGAATGACATCTTTAGTGAGTTAATATTTATAATTCAATCCAGCAGCCGCTCAAGCTCTTCAAGGTTGAAGGAGCTTTCATGCGCCTTTCCCATCCAGCGCGAACATCTGTTCGCGTCAAGCGGAATCCCCACTGGCGCAATGTCCATTTTGACGCAGAGCCTCATCCCCTCCGCGAGTTCAGGGACGCAGGCGATCCCCACCGCCCCGACACTCCGATGTTCCGACCTTATTTTCTTGAAGAGCTTGTCGAGATCAATAGTGAGGGAAATATACGGATGGATGTCATACTTTTTCAGGATTACGCTTGCGATGTTTACGAAGCACTCCTTTGTGCATCCCCTGCATATCTCTTCCATGTCCCCTTTAGCGGACCGGCATTCCGGCCTGAAGTCTCGGAGGCAGTGCGCGATCAGCGCGAACTTGTATTCACTCTTTCTGAACGCTTCTTTGTACATCCTGTTTGTCAGCTCGATCTCGATCATGTATAAATGGTACTGCGCCTCTTTTGTCCGCAATATAGTGTCGAATCTCCGGGAAATCGGCAGGGTCTTCAGGTGCTCTTTCACGCCTTCGGTATAAAGAGACAGGGTTTCCGCCAGGGTCTTTCTGATAAAAGTAATCAGCGCCTTGTCATCATGGGTCCCTGAGAGTTTATTGAAGGACAGTCTTTTTCCGCCAGCCTTTTGGATCAGAGACAGAAGCCGCTCTTCATCCGGACAGCGCCTGAGGAATGCGTCTGTCAGCTCACGTATGACGCGATAATATTCATCAGTGCTTTCATTATCACCGAAGAGGGAATACGTCTTGCCTTTAACAACCTTGCCGTAGCTCTTGACCATTCTTAATTATAATCTGTCTTTGCTTAAGAGTGTGTGCAGGTTTTCGTCTCCCCCTTTGACAAAGGAGGATGAAGGGGGATTTTTTTATAATTTTTCCCATAATAGTACAAATGTACAGCAATTGACATTTTTTAAAATCGTGATAATCTTCTATATATAGTCATAATCAAACAATATCTTATATTGAAAGGAGATGAAGCATGAAGAAGATAGTAGCAATAGCGTTTATGGTCGTGTTGACCT
>JBFLYJ010000510.1:0-2579 GCA_040756635.1 Nitrospirota bacterium | reverse complement strand
TTGGAGACCTACGCGAGCGGTTCGGGAAAGAAGGTGAAAGGAGTGTCAGTTGAAATCATTCTTCTAAAAGCATTAGTTGAAATATATCCATGCAAGTAGCTTTAACGCCTATCTCAAGCTGACAACAAAACCGCTGGCGGCATCCCTTTGCCGAAGCGAAAAATATTGCTTGCAGTACGGTTCGGGGTTCGTTAAGATATAATATTAGCAATTCAGTGGAGGATGTACATGGCATCAAAACTTAAAGAGATTGAAGAAAACGCTCTCCAACTTTCACCCTGTGACCGAGCGCAATTAGCTGAACATCTTATCCATAGCCTTGATAAGGAAGAAGATCCAGAAGCAGAAAGGTTATGGATAGAGGAAGCGGAACGCCGCTATCGGGAATACAAAGAAGGAAAAGTTAAGGGGAGACCGGCAGCGTTAGTATTTAAAGAGACTCGTTCAAAACTTAAATGAAACCCATTATATTTCTCCCCGAAGCCGAGGAGGAGATGTATGAAGCGGCAAGGTATTACGAGTCTCAGGCATCAGGATTGGGGATTGATTATCTTTCAGAAGTTGAGCGGGCTGTTGCATCAATTGCAGAGTCTCCGATGACTTGGCCCAAAATTGAGGGTGAACTAAGACGGCGACTGGTTCATAGATTTCCATTTGGCATTTTGTACTATATCGAATCAGAAGAGATTGTTATTGTAGCAGTAGCTCACCTGAGAAGAAGACCGAACTATTGGAAAAATAGAATCAGCTTCTAACCATTCAGTGCAGTAAAATCGGACCACAGGTCACTTTTTCGGTATGTGGTTGGCTTGAGACATGCAAATCAGTTTTTTGCTCTTTGATGAGCTTCGGTGGTTCGATTCACTGACTTTGTCGTTAGAAGGAGAAATAAAATGAAGAGTGTAATTTTAATTCTTATCACCTTAATCATTCCCTCTCACTTATTCGCAGAAGAAAAAATAATATTCACCGGCATTCCCGAACTAAAAATAAGTGAAGGTGGTATTAGTCGGAAGGAGTATTTGGGGTCAGGCTTGAATTAATGAATATAGTCATGGTATAATTCGTCATGGCAAGACCTCCTCGCATACAATTCCCAAATGCCTTTTACCATGTCATCGTCAGAGGCAATCAGCAACAAACTCTCTTTTCAGACGACACCGACAGAATGGCATACCTTGAGCTTTTAAACCGCTACAAAAAGAAGTGCGGCTTCATTCTTTATGCCTATGTCCTGATGAACAATCATGTGCATCTGCTTGTCGAGACACCGGAGGCGCCCATATCAAAAATAATGCAAATGCTCAACTTTACCTATGCGCAATACTTCAACAGAAAATACGGAAAGGTCGGACATCTCTTTCAAGGACGCTACAAATCTTTTCTTTGTGATCGTGATCAATATCTTTTAAGTCTTGTGAGGTATATTCATCTGAATCCGGTGCGTGCGAAGATTGCAAATGAGCCTCATGTTTACAGATGGAGCAGTCACGGAGAATATATGGGTAAGAACGGTGGAATGGTTGATATTGACAGAGTTTTACGGCTTTTCTCTGAAAACAAAGCACTTGCGAGACGGCTTTACAGCCGCTTTGTTAATGAGGCACTGAGAGAAGGAAGAGATGAGTCTTATTATAAAGGCATTGAGCAGCAGATATTGGGGAATGAGAAATTTATTGAGAAGGTGGCGAAGGTTGTGGGACGGACAGAGGAACCGATAAGAAAGCCGTCAATAGAAACTTTACTTAAAGAGGTAGAGAGGGTCACGAGTGTAAAACGAGAAGAGATAATTAAACGAAGCCGGAGTACTCAGGCGGTTTTTGCTCGAGGGCTGCTCATAGGGGCGTGGCGCGAGTCAGGGGGAAGAATTGCGCACCTGCAATCGATTTTAAAGAGGGATATTTCTACGCTGTCAAAGTCATCAAGAGTGGTAGATAGTTCTGAAGGCAGGGAATCAATGAAAAAATTAATGAAAAGATTATATTCACTAATTCAAGCCTGACCCTATTTTCGACTACTATTTTCGACTCGTCCTGGCGTGAAGATCGATACCGCAGGAAAATTTATGCTGCTTGGTGTAAAATCTCATCTGAGGCCTCCTTTTAGAGAAATTGGGTTCCTGAATCATATCTGATTCGGGTATGATTCAGGGGGGCCTTAATGAGTATCAACGGCATTCAGTCCGACCGCGAATAGCCGCCAGCGTTTTTCATTCAAGCGTCTGTGGCCCGGTCGCCTCATGATGGCGTTAGGCCAGAAATGACAATAAGAATGATAATACCATCAAGGTACGAGGTACTGGAAAGGAGGTGATATGCCTAAGTTCGTCGAAATGGATGATAAAGTCATGTTATTTGACCAAATGGAAGAAAAAGATGGACCCGTGCTGATTTAAGTCATTAAGCCGCCAGCGCTTCTTATCTCTTCTTCTGCACCTCACCGATCATAGGAACAAAGGCCACAGACGTCATCTGCTCCAGTTCCAGTTCACCCTTCTTCTTCACTGCCAGCGTCAGGGTCTGGAATTAGACAGTGCTCCCCAGAGGGATAAATAACCGGCCGTTGTACTTTAAATGTTT
>JBFLYJ010000051.1:0-12159 GCA_040756635.1 Nitrospirota bacterium | reverse complement strand
TTTGGTCATTCCTGCAAAAATGGCGGACGGTTCATACTGGCAGAATAACAGGCAGTCTGTCGCGGATGAATTAATTAACAGAGCGGAAAAATTCATACCGGATCTTTCAAATCATATAGTTGTCCGTGAAACTGCTACACCTTTGACGCTGAAAAGGTATACTTTAAATAAAAACGGCTCGTCATACGGATGGAATGCAACTCCTGCCCAGCTGGACAGGAATGTTATGCCTCCTAACACATTCATAGAAGGGCTCTATTTAACCGGACACTGGGTAACCTCGGGAGCCGGCCCCGGCGGCGTATCGAGTGTGGCGTTTTCAGGGAAAAAAACTGCTGAATTAATTATAAAGAATTTTATAAAATAAACCGATCTGTCAAGAACTTATGAATTTTTTTACTTTAACATCTCTTCTTGCAATTATTGCCCCTTTATTTATCGGCATGCTGCTTCTTGTTAAAGGAAAAGCAAGAAAAGACTCCCTCATTTTTTCTCTGGCATGTATCGCATCTTCAACGTGGGGGCTTGGCGCATACGGCTTTTCAACGTCCAATGTGCAGGATGAAGCATTGTTCTGGATGAAGATTGCCCATATCGGGGTCATTTTTACTCCCGTTTTTTTCTTCCATTTTGTAATCCAGTTAATTGAGCGGTACGATAAGGTTACCGTGGCTTTTGTATATGGACTGGCGTTCATGTTCCTGGGGATGACTTTTTTTCTCAAGGATTTTATCATTGCCCGATTTGAATTTAATCAATTTTATTTCTTCAGTTTTGACATCCACAGGAATCCGGCTTACCTGTTTTTCTTTATCAGTTTTTATTTGATACTGGTTTTATACACCATTTTTGTATTAGTACAGTCTTTCAAGGGCTCATTCGGGGCAAGACGCAATAAGCTCAAGTATTTTGTTATCGGCTGCGTACTTGGCTGGCTGGGACCTTTCGGTATGTTTTTAAAAGTATTCGGACTGCCGGTTTATCCTTATTCAAATATTTTTCTCGGTATTTATCCTTTTATATTTTCTTATGCAATTCTTCGTTACCGTCTTCTGGATATACATCTTGTTTTCCGTAAGAGCATGGTGTATTCACTTTCAGCCGGAATCCTAGCCAGCCTTTTTGTCATGCTTGTTTTTCCGATGACAAAGTTCATGTACGATATTGCCGCTGTAGACTCTTTTGTGGTTAATATTTTTGTAGCGCTTATTATCGCGTTTCTCTTTAACCCGCTTAAAAACAAAATCCAGTCTTTGATCGATAATAACTTCTATAAAAAACAGTACGATTATTACCCGACTATCAGAAAAATAAGCCGTGACCTGGTTTCAATTTTTGATCTTGATGATTTATTCAAATACGTCGGGGACACTATAATGTCGAATCTTGGCCTGAAAAATATTTATATATTACATGCCGTGCAGGGAGGTGGTTATGAAGTTGCATATTACAAGATGCGTAAGGAGGAAAGTGATAAAAAAAGTTCTGAAGACTATGATGTAAATAGGGAAGGAAAGAAAATAACGGTAAATTCTGAAATAGTTAAATTTTACACTAAATCTGATGATATCCTGGTAAAGGATGAGCTGCCTGGTTATGAGAATGACCTGGGGCTGGAAATAATAGAGCGTATCAAGAGCGATCTTGTCCCGTTTCATGGCGAAGCAGTGGTCCCTGTATTTAATGACAGAGAGCTCATACTTTTAATAATTCTTAGTGAAAAGCTGTCCGGGGACATGTTCACGAATGACGATATTAATTTATTGAGCATCATATCCAACCAACTCGCCGTATCGATGAAGAATACTCAGCTGTACAAGGACAAAGTCCATTCCGAGCGACTTGCGTCAATAGGTATGATGTCAGCGACATTCGCCCATGAAATCAGGAACCCCCTCACGTCGCTGAAAACCTTCGCCCAACTTATGCCGGAAAAGTACAACGATGAGGAATTCAGGGTTTCTTTTTCCAAGATTGTTGAAGGGGAAATTGAAAGGATAGACGGACTTATTAACGATCTGCTGGATTTCTCAACCGAGAAAAAATCGTCCCGTTCCAACAATTTCAATCTTGTCGCGCTGGTAGATGAAACAGTTGACTATGTGAAGGATAAAATCGATTTCGAGAAAAAGAACATAAATATTGCAAAGAACTTCGGCAGCGGTGTTATTGAGATGTCAGGTGATGCGTCCAGCCTGAAACAGGCATTTATCAACATAATCACTAACGGGTGTCAGGCCATGCACGGAGAAGGTTTGCTGCAGGTGAACATCCAGACTGATAGTAAGAAGGTTGATGTTGCCATTACCGACACGGGAGAGGGGATCCATCCCGATGATATATCAAAGATATTCGATCCCTTTGTCACAACCAAGGAGATGGGTATAGGTCTGGGACTGGCTATAAGCAAGCGGATTGTGGAAGACCATAAAGGCAGCATAAAAGTGATGAGCCAGCTGTCAAAGGGCACGACATTTACGATTTCTTTGCCTGTACAGAACTGATTTATATATATATAATAATATAGCTTTGGGTCTCAGGTAAGGTTGCTGCTAATAATTCAATTGTCCGGATGGTAATACAGATATGGAACTTCTCGCATTATTAAGTGACAGTGATGACGTAATCATTCCTAATGTCAAGAAAGCCCTTCAGCAGTATACCGTTTACCCCCTAAAAACCATGGATGAACTCGAAGAGCTTTACAGTAATATCCCGCTGAACATTATTATTATTGACAGTGAATCCCATAAGCTGCACTCTATCAGAAATTTTCTGAGTAAACTTGATGAAAACAAGGTAGTGCTTATAACAGCCGAGAGGCCGGATAAATATGAGATGGAAAATCTTCCTCACAGTGTTTTTGACAGCGTCGAGACCGGGGACATAATGAATGAATTGCCGGCGGTCATCAAACGAGCCCTTGAAAGACAGAGGCTTAACAATGAATTAAGACTATTGAAACAGTCGCATGAACTGGTGAAACCCGCGCAAATGCCGGTCTCCAACAGGGGTGAAATAGAAGGGGGCCAGGCCCGTTTTGAATCCATCCCGATGGGCAGGTATATACATGAAAAGGTCATCGTGAATTTCGCGAGGATGCTGACCGTGAGTTTTGACATGCGCAGGCTCCTGGACCACTTTATAGATTCAGTAATGGAAATAGCCCGCGTCAGCAAGATGTCGGTAATGCTCAAAGACAAGACAGGTTTTCATGTAAGGGCGCAGTACGGGCTCGATCCGTATATTGCCGATAATATAAAACTAGGCAAGGACAGCGCTCTGGCATCCTGGCTGACGAAGACCGGACGGATACTGCACAAACCGACGACATTTATGAATACTTCATCTGTAAGCATCGCCAGGGAAATGGAGGCGCTTCAGTGCCTTATTTCATTCCCTATGACATATAAGGGGAAACTGATCGGGATATTCAACATAGACAATAAAGTCACGGAAGAGACTTTTTACAGGGAAGAGCTGGAGATAATCTATGTTCTATGTAATTACCTGGCTGCCGCGGTCAAGGACGTGGACCTCTATCATCAGATGTGGTATCAGAAGGAATTTACGAACAATATCCTTTCGAGCATGAGCAGCGGAATGATAGCCATAAACCGTGATGAAAAAATAACCATATTTAATCAGCAGGCATCAGAAATCCTGAATTTTGATCCCTCTCATATTATTGGAAGCGACCTGAGGGCCCTTCCTTCGCCGCTGGGAGACATCCTGTATGAAACGATGGAGACAGGGAAGCAATACAAGCGTTTTGAAGCGGTCATAAATCCGGCAAGACTGCCGATCGGGATAAACAGCTACCGTCTGGTTGATGAACAGCAGAACCCTGTCGGGGCCGGAATCGTGTTTACTGACCTTTCCGACTCGAAGAAACTGGAGGAGCAGCGCAACAAGGCGGAAAAACTAAAAGCCGTAAATGACCTCATGGCAAAAATCGCCCATGAAGTCAGAAATCCTCTTACTTCGATCCAGACGTTTACGCAATTGCTGAATGAAAAATACTCGGATGACGACCTGAACAAATTTTATATATCAACGGTAAGTCAGTCCATCCGGATGCTTGACGGTTTGATCGACAAACTTGTGACCTTTTCGAGTTCCCAAAACTATAATTTTGAGAAGGTTGATGTAAATGATCTGATTAATGAAGCGGAGTCATTTATTTTAAAAAATATACCCGAGACACACAAGTTTTCCAAGCAATTGACCGATAAGAATCTGTATGTCAGCATCGACAGGAAGAACGTAATAAAATCCGTCTATTATCTTGTGCTGCATATTATCGACAGGACGCCGGACGGAACATATATAACGATGAATGCCAATCCTCTGCTTCAGGATGTCCCTTCAGTTGAGATAGCCGTATCATTTGCCGGGGAGGAGGTGTCCGGGGATGCAAAACAGGACCTGTTAAAACCCCTTCTGGACATTAAACATCTGGGTACGGAACTGAATATACCGATCAGCAACAAGATTATTGAGGGTCACGGCGGCAGTCTGGACATGAAAAGCGGGAACGGCTTAAATACTTTTATCATTAAATTGCCGATCCTGGACAGAAGGAGCACTAATATTTCTATCGAGGGAGGTCGTATCAGTGGATAGCAGAGAACGTATTCTCGTAATTGACGATGAACTCGCCCCCAGAGAGTCAATACGGATGGTCTTAAAAGACCAATACAGAGTGTCAACGGCTTCCGGAGCCCACGAAGGCATTGATATGATGGGCCAGGACCCTTATGACCTTATTGTTATGGATATAAAAATGCCGAAAATGGACGGTATCACGGCTTTACAGGAAATCAAGAAGAAGCACCCGGACACGGAAGTCATTCTCCTTACCGCCTATGCCAGTCTTGAGACAGCCAGGGACGCGATACGGTTCGGTGCCTTTGATTACCTCATTAAACCCTTTGACAAGGACGATGTTCTGCTTGTCGTCGAGAAGGGTTTAAAGAAAAGACGCGCCAATACCGGGCTAAAGCTTGAAAGGGACATATTACTGGACAGGGCTTCATACCTTGAAGACCAGGTAATCAAGGCCCGCAGCAATATCATGACCTGTTATGAGGGGACAGTGAACGCCCTTATTCTTACTATCGACGCCAAAGACCACTACACATACAATCATTCCAATCGTGTGGCAAGGCTTTCTTCTTCCATAGCCGAAGCCCTGGGTATCCCGGTCAAGACAATCAAAGAGATAGAGAACGCGGCAGCTATTCATGATATCGGTAAGATCGGAATAGAAGAGAATATACTCAGGAAAAACGGGAAACTGACGCTGGATGAATACACGGAAATAAGAAAACATCCTGCCATCGGCGCCAGGATCGTACAGTCAGTGCCCTTTCTCGAGGACGCGATCCCTGTTATCCTTCACCACCATGAGCGGTATGACGGCAATGGATACCCCGGGAACCTAAAGGGCGGACAGATACCATTATCAGCGAGAATAGTGATGGTTGCGGACGCCATCGACGCGATGATGAGCGCCAGGCCGTACAGGGACGCGCTGACACTGAGCAAGGTTGACAGCGAACTGAGGGAAAATTCTGGCACGCAGTTCGATCCCGAGATTGTCGACATTATTTTAAAGGGCAAGGTCTCCCTTGTGTAGGGGAGGGGTACTTTTACACTCCGATAAGAAGAATAATTCCAGCCTGTCCGTCATGGGCAGTACGAAACCGGCCCGGTAATTATTTCAGTCCTAAAACGTCCTGCATGTCATAAAGCCCCGGTGTCTGTTTATAAACCCATTGCGCGGCTTTAAGCGCTCCTCTCGCAAATGTGTCTCTGCTGGAAGCCTTATGGGTTATCTCTATCCTTTCTCCCAGCCCGCCGAAGAGTACCGTATGCTCACCCACAATGTCTCCGGCGCGGACAGTCTGGATGCCGATCTCTTTCCCTGTGCGTTCGCCGATCAGTCCGTGTCTGGCATAAACAGCGCTATCCTCAAGGTTTCTGCCGAGAGCAGCGGCCAGTACCTGGGCCATCTTCATCGCGGTGCCGGAGGGGGCGTCTTTTTTCAGCCTGTGATGGGCCTCGACTATCTCAACGTCATAGTCATCGCCGGTGACTTTCGCGATGTCCTGAAGTACTTTCAGAAGTAGGTTCACCCCTACACTCATGTTAGGTGCGAATACGCATGGCGTGCCCTGAGCGTACAGCTTTATGTATTCCACTTCGTCCTTGCTGAAACCGGTCGTACCGATGACCACCGGAATGGGTCTTGACGAGAGTGATTTCAGGCATTCGATCG
This sequence comes from Nitrospirota bacterium, assembly GCA_040756635.1. GTDB lineage: Bacteria > Nitrospirota > Thermodesulfovibrionia > UBA6902 > UBA6902 > UBA6902. Next base: position 5,876 of record JBFLYJ010000051.1, on the reverse strand, counting down.
TAGCGGACGGGGATGAAAAATCGACAAGCACATCACCTTTTTCAATGACGGATTTAACGTCGTCGGTGATAATGACCCCCTTTGTACCCAGGCCGATTACGGGCCCAATGTCTTTCCCAAGATGAGCATGGCCCTTACGCTCCACGGCCCCTGTAAGTTTAATGCCCGACATGTCACTAGAAAGTGTGATAATGCGGCTCCCCATTTTGCCGGAGGCCCCTGATACGATCAGATTAATCATTAGTTTGTCTCCCCCTTCGAAGGCTCCTGACCTGTTTCGTCATCTAGCCTGTTTTCGATTTTATATTCTTCCGATGCCCATGACCCAAGGTCGATGACTTTACACCTCTCAGAACAAAAAGGCCTGTAGGGATTGTCCTGCCATTCGGTCTTTTGTCTGCAGATGGGGCATTTGATCTTCATACATATATCGAGTTATATTTCGATAGTTCCGTCAAACACGGTTACGGCCGGACCCGTCATATAAACATGGTTGTCTTTTTCGGACCACTGGATGAGCAGCTTGCCCCCCGGGAGTTGGACGGTTACTTTTCTTCCGGTCAGACCCAGAAGGGCTGATGCCACCGCGGCCGCGGAAGCGCCTGTGCCGCACGCCATTGTTTCCCCGGCCCCTCTTTCCCATACCCTCATTATGATGCTGTTTCTGCTCTGGGGCTGAACAAATTCGACATTGGTCCTGTTGGGGAAAAGTTTATGGTTTTCTATCATAGGCCCTATGCTGCCCAGCTGGACCGAGTTTACATTCTTTACGACAATGACCGCATGAGGATTACCCATGGACACGCATGTCGTCTGATATGTCCTGCCGCCTGCCTTCAGCGGATACCTGATGATCTTTCCGTCCCTTAACTTGGACTGCACGGTCCCTGATACAACGGGTATTCTTTTCGGTTCAAACACGGGTTCCCCCATATCTATCCTGAAGAGGTTGCCTGATTTGTGTATGAACATGATACCTGCCATGGTCTCGATGGCAAGGGAATCCACTGTCTGACAATATTTTTTTGCGTAGGAGCTGTCGTTGCACAGCATGATGTTGTCCCATATATACTTGCCGAGACAGCGTATGCCGTTGCCGCACATTTCGACTTCAGAACCGTCCTGATTGAATATCCGCATCATGAAATCGGCTTTCCTGGAAGGTCTTAAAAGAAGCAGCTGGTCCGCGCCGATCCCAAACCTGCGGTGGCAGAGTTTTTCCGACAGGCGTGATACATTCTTCAATTTTTTGTCCCTGTCATCGATGACGATAAAGTCATTGCCGAGGGCATGCATCTTTGTGAATTTAATTTCCATGATTATCTCCAGTTAACAGAGACACTGAAGCTCCCTGTTCCCGTTATTTCAAAAAATCCGGAATCTTTGATCCCCTGACGAGGTCTTTGTATGTTTCCCTGTCCCGGACGACAAAAAACTCCCTGCCGCGGACAAGCACTTCCGCAGTCTTTGGCCTGCTGTTATAATTCGAACTCATTGTGAACCCGTAGGCCCCGGCGCTCATGACGGCGAGTAAATCCCCCCTGGATGTCTTGTTCAGCTCCCTGTTCTTTGCCAGGAAGTCCCCTGATTCGCATATCGGCCCTACGAGGTCAGACATCACCTTCCTTCGGTTATTTTTCCTCACCGGGAGTATGTTATGGTAAGCGTTATAAAGACTCGGTCTTATAAGATCGTTCATGCCGCCGTCTATGATGACGAATTCCTTTTTTGGATGTTTCTTAATGTACAGGACCTTGGTCACAAGTATCCCGGCGTTGCCCGCTATTGATCTGCCCGGTTCGAGTATGAGATTGAAATTGCCGTCTTTCATTAGAGGCAGTACGGCCTTTGAAAGTTCCGAAGGGTGCGGGGGATGCTCGTTATTATATGGAATTCCCAGCCCTCCTCCCATGTCAATATAGTCAACTGCGATTCCATTGGACCTCAGCGTCTTCGCCAGCAATATGACTTTCCGGAGCGCGTCTACGAACGGCCTTATCGTAGTTATCTGGGACCCTATATGCTTGTGTATCCCGAGAATCTTCAGGTTAGGCAGTTTCCGAGCCAGTTTGTAATGTTCCAGTGCTTCCTCTATAGGAATACCGAACTTGCTCTCTTTCAGTCCAGTCGAAATATACGGGTGTGTCTTGGGATCGATGTCAGGATTGACCCTGAGCGCGATCGGGGCCTTTTTCTTCAGCCTGCCGGCGATCTCGTTGATGGCCGACATCTCGTCGGACGACTCGATATTAAACATGAGGATACCGGCCTTCAGCGCCTGCGCGATTTCATGCTCGGTTTTTCCGACTCCCGCGTAAACGATCTTTCCGGGAGGTATGCCTGCTGTCATCGCAAGGTGGAGCTCGCCTCCTGAGACAACATCCGCGCCGCAGCCGTTTTTGGCGAGCAGTTTCAGTATCGAAAGATTTGAATTCGCCTTAAGCGCGAAGCATATGGTGTGCGGCTGCCCGTCAAAGGCGTCCCTGTAGGCATTGAAATGCCTTAAGAAAGTGTTATGACTGTAAATATAAAGCGGGGTCCCGACCGCCTCCGCTATCTTTCTGACCGGAACATCTTCAACGTACAGTTCTGAATTTTTATACTTGAAATCGTGCATGGTTCAATCAATGACTGTCCTGTTTATTTTATGAGCTACTATTATATATATTTATTCAGAGAATTTCATGACAGCTTATGGCCGTATTAAATATAATTCCGGTATAATGAAACTGCCTATGGAAATATTATCAAAAGTACGGGAAACGATACGGAAACATTCCATGCTCTCTGACGGAGACCGCGTACTGATCGGTCTGTCGGGAGGACCGGACTCTGTTTGTCTGGCGTTTATTTTAGACAAACTCAGGAAGGATTTCAATCTGTCATTGTGCGCTGTTTATGTTGATCATTCCCTGAGGCCGGAAGCGGTCGAAGAAGAGCTCGCGTTTTGTGCCGCGCTCTGTGAAAAACTCGGTATAGATTTTCATGTCCGGAAGATAAACGCCGGTTCACATTCGGAAGACCCCGGCATCAACCTGCAGGAGACGCTGAGGGAACTGCGGTACACCGCTTACGAGGAAGTCGCTCTTGGCATAAACGCAGGCAGGATCGCCCTCGGCCATAATGCGGATGACCAGGCTGAAACAGTGCTGATGAGGCTCTTCCGGGGATCTGGCAGACGGGGCCTGACGGGCATCCCTCCCGTGAGAAAGAAAATAATCAGGCCGCTTATAGAGGTTGAGCGCAAAGACATAGAAGAGTTTATATCGCAAAACGCAGGGGGGTATTGCGATACGTCCATGCAGCAGCCTTTTATGATTGATGCCTCGAACCTGAAGGAAGATTACTTCAGAAACTGGATAAGACTTTCCCTTATGGACAAGATCAAAGAAAAGAACCCGGCTGTTGTGCATGACATATGCAGAACAGCGGGTATTTTGAGGGATGAAGAGCAATACCTGGAGCTGATCGTGACCAAGACACTTATGAGGCTCATAAGCAGAAAGAGCGACAGTTCCATCGAACTGTTCATCACGCCTCTTGAATCTATTGAACTGCCCATCCTGAGGAGGGTCCTCAGAAGGGCGGTAGACGCGACGAGCGGTCTCAGGGGAATAACGTTTAAGCATATCGAAGATATAATCACTTTGTTGAAGAAAGGTAAGGCGGGTGACAGCATCCATCTCCCGAAAGACGTTCGGGTGGTCAGGGAATATTCCCTGCTGAAGATAACGACGGACAGGCCGGCCGTACTTTCAGAATACGATATGACACCTCCGTGTGACATCAATATCAGGGAAGCCGGTCTCAAGGTGAAGGCCTCTTTCGAGGGAAAAGGCGGCGACCCCGGAGACGGCAGAACATCGGTCCTTTTGGACGCCGGGAAGATGGTTTTCCCCCTGAAAATCAGGGCGAGGAACTCGGGGGACTTATTCTATCCGGTCGGCTTCGGGAAAAAGAAGAAACTCCAGGATTATTTCGTTGATGAAAAAATGCCAAGGGAAGAGAGAGACCGGGTCCCTATAGTTGTTTCGGGAAATGATATTATATTCGTTGCGGGTCATCGGGCGGATGACAGATTTAAGGTAACGGATGAGACAGAGAAGTGCTTAAGGCTTACGATATCAAAGGAACGTAATTAGACATGGGGCAGAAACTGCGTGAATATATATTTTGCGGCAGGGTAAGGGACTGGGACGGCACGGACTCTTACCGGATGACGGTGATTGTTTTATTTCTTCTTCTGCTGCCTGTTTTTTTCGGCCGGCTCGGGGACAATACCCTGCTGAAGACGGACGAGTTGCTGCATGCCGCAATGGCAACGGATATACTCAAGACCGGAGACTGGTTCACCATGCATTATAACGGGGAACCTTCGTGGCTCAAGCCGCCGCTCTATTTCTGGGTGGAAGCTGTGTTCTTCCGTATATTCGGACAGTCGGAATTCTGGGCCCGTTTCCCTTCGGCCGCCGCGGGATACGGTACCCTGTTTCTTGTTTATGCAATAGGGACGAGGATCTGCGACAGAAAAACAGGACTGCTCGGGATGGTCGTGCTGGCCACCTCTTTTTTCTTCCTGAAATATTCCCGGCGCGCCATGCTGGATGTGCCGGTCGCGTTTGCGACTACACTCGGAGTTTATGCCATTGTTCGCGGCGAAAAAGAGGGACGATACGACCTCCTGTTCGGGCTGGCGGTGGCTGCGGGATACTATATAAAAGCTGTGCAGGGACTTTATGTCGCGGTGATCGGTCCCCTGTATTTAATCATCTCCGGGCAATGGAAGAGGCTGATAAGGCCGAGCATGCTGGCCGCCTATGCGGCGGCGGCTGCCCTCATTGCCGCCTGGGTGTGGCCGCAGATATCGGTCCACGGCCCGGCTTTTATTTATTCACAGTCAGGCATATCCCCGATCATACACCGCGGCGCCGTGCAGGGGATGAATATGCCTTTTTATGTCCCGCTCCTGATATTGTCAAAGGTGTACTGGCCGTGGCTGCCGGCATGTCTGTTCGGGATGTTCCTGCTGGCCCGGAGAGGGACAAGAGACCGGGCCGCGCTGCTGATTTTTACATGGGTAGGGATTATCCTGCTTTCCCTCATGATTTCCAGCAGCGTCTTTGAGAGGTATATGCTCACTATCGTACCCGCGATTTCCCTCTGCGGCGGCATAGCGCTTTCCAGATGGGTGGAGGACGACAAACTCTGCGAATTTACACGAGTGACAGCGGCGGTCATAATATTCTTTGTGCTTATAGGGACATGTACTCCCATTAAGCTGGACAGGAGTGGACACCCACAGAACGACCTCGCAAGGACAATAAACTATATAGTACCTGCCGAAAGGCCTATACTAAATTACAGGGGGCTGGACTGGGCCACGATGCAGGGCCTTAATTTTTACGCGGGCCGTTATCTAGACAAGCAGATCAATTCGGTTGAGGACCTCACGAGAGAACGCATGGAGAGAGAGGGCAAATTATACTGTATCGTATCCAGCGAAGATTTCGTCGACATAGAGAACTCCGGGATGAAGGACCAGGTCCGCTTTCTTGCCAGGACAGGTCCTTACGGCAGAAGCCGGATCCAGTATTTCCTGGTAGAGATACTGCCTTCACCCGGCGTAAATAGTTTGCTGGAAAAAAAACATGAGAGGATGATGAATTCATGACGTACAAATCGCGTCCCAGAATCATAGTTGTAATGCCGGCATATAATGCCGAGTCGACGCTGGAGAATACGTTCAAGGACATCCCTGAGGGTGTTGTGGATGAGGTCATCCTTACGGATGATTGCAGCAAGGACAACACTGTAGCGATTGCGAAGAAGCTGGGACTGACCGTCTACACCCATGAAAAGAACATCGGCTACGGCGG
>JBFLYJ010000509.1:0-2591 GCA_040756635.1 Nitrospirota bacterium | reverse complement strand
TTAACCTGTTCATGCTCTGCTCCTGCCCCTACCCGGTTATATGGCCCGACACGAATTCCGACGGGTGATCAGCATAAGTTGATCTCGTCAATCAATGTCCTCAAACTGCCGAAATCCTGCAGGTTAAAGTCCACTACCATCCTCGGCAGGTGCGCGATTTCCGGTTCATCGAACTCCTCGATGAGAGGGCCTGAAAGATATATTTTGCCTCCCGGATAGAGGATATCGGAAAACTTGTCATTCAGTGTATGCAATGCCGACTCATCAATGGCGGACTGAAGACGGATGACAAGTTTTTTATTGATATAACGAATACTGTGGTAGCGGCTGTAAAACTGATTTATGCACCTGACCGCGGCATCGATGGAATCAACGCACTCAAAGAGCCTGAAATCACGCTCAACGATATACCCTTCTGACAGGAGCTCCTCCCTGACGAATTTGAGAAATCTTGACCAGTAAGTGCCGCCCGGCTCGTCAACGAGCACCAGCGGAAGCGGACTATGCTTGCCGGTCTGAAGAAGCGTAAGAGTCTCCATGGCCTCATCGAGTGTGCCGAACCCGCCCGGGAACAGCGCAACGGCGTCGGCCTCCTTGAGAAAAGCCACCTTGCGGTTAAAAAAATACTTATACGTAATCAAACGCGGGTTCCCGACGAGCACCGGGTTCGGTTTCTGTTCGAATGGAAGCAGGATATTGACGCCAAATGACTTCTCAGGGCCAGCTCCCTCATTCGCAGCCTGCATAATGCCGGAACCGCCGCCGGTTATCACCATGTATCCCGAATCAGCGAGTTTCTTTCCGAAAAGGCGGGCCATATCATATATCGGCTCCTCGGGTTTCGTTCGAGCGGAGCCGAACACCGTGACTTTTCTGATATTGCGGTAAGGGCCGAATATCTTGCCCGTAAACCGCATTTCCTTCATCGTGGAATTCATGAGCCTGAGATGGGCCCTGTCGTTCTTTTCCCTGCCGGCCTTAAGCGCGGCTATAATCATTTCACGCACAAGCTCGGGATGGTCGACATCCTCAATCATGTCAATCAACCGGTCGATGGCCTTGTCCACTTCGCCTTCGGTCCTCTTGAAATAAAATTCGTTCATAAGTCGATTCCCTTTTTTCTCCATTTTATCAGATTGTTTCTGGACCATACCTGTTTCCGTGATCAGGATTTTACGCTTCTGATTCACTTATCGGACTATAATATCAGTTTCTTGACTGCTTCCGAAACCGCTTAATCACATAAATATGTACTAGCCTCGCACAAGACCGCCGGTCGAGTCCGCTTATTCGGCATGCCTGTGAAAAGCTGATGTAAGGCTGAAGAGGACAATCGGCAAAACGTTCCTGAGAGGGCGGGATTTATTTCAGGGTATCAAGAAACAGATTGTATTCGGGCGGGGCTTTCAGAATTTCGATCCCCATTCTGTAAGTCAATCCATGGACCGGTGTTTTATTTATATGCACCCATCTTACTTCACAGTGCAGGTCAGCATTCTTCCCGGACTTATTTCTAACGTTCAGTTTCAGGATTGTCTCAGGTATAAAAGAGGCACTTTTCTTGCCGCTGGCGGTAATTAGATGCAGACCGTGCTCGCAAATATTCTCTATGTAACCGGTGCCGTCGGCTCCGTCCGCAGCGATACTGGCATTCAGACTGACATGTCTTCTTTCAGAACGTCTTTTTTCCATTAAGGATATTTCTTTGCAGTGCCTGTTCATAATAAAGCGGTCAAAATCGTCAACAATAAAACGATGAAACAGAAGACGTCGCCTGATGGGGCTGGCTGCGGGATGAACAAGTTGTTGGTTTAAACACCCTTAAAAGAAACTTGGATCAACCCGGCCGTCGCACGATATTTCGATGTCCCTGAACAGTTCATCCGAGCGGAGGCTTAATTCCTGTTTAATCTCCTGCTCTGCTCTCAGCCAGTCGCTGAATTGGTCACCGCCTCCATTTGTTCTTTGCTGAGACAGCTCATGCGCCCTTTTCGTTATCAACTTATGAAGTTCTTCTTCATAGTTCATATTCGTTTTTCTCATCGAAAATACTTACCGTAAAATACATAATAAAATAACGGGTTGTCAAGAAAAATTTCAGGCAGGATATTACGTTGTTTCATTAACGGACAATCCGAAATTGACGATCGGCATTAATGAGGCATACTCAAACGCACTGCCATATTCTTTAGAATTTAATCCTGCATTTGATATACTTCAGATAGAAAATATCCCAATATGAGGTTTCAGCACCGTGAAAGAATTTAACGTTTCCCAGGACGAAAAAGGGACCTGGATCGTGACCAGCGACAAGATCCCCGGTTTCGTTGCCAGGGGAAAGACCCAGCAGGAAGCTGTCGAGAAGATGATAAAGGCATTCAGGATGTACTACCCATGCGGCGAATGCAAGGACAAGTAAAACAGCCCGTCACAGAGATGGGAACGAATCGCAAGGGCGTATTGCCATACGCCCCTACTGTGGGATAGTGGATCTTAAAATATGTGCGGTCGTTTTGTCAGGTACAGCTCAATACATGATGTCGTAAACGAGTTAAATGCCGAAGGGCCCGGCTTCGACCTGCCGCTGGACT
>JBFLYJ010000508.1:0-2612 GCA_040756635.1 Nitrospirota bacterium | reverse complement strand
TCTGGAACCGAGGCGCTCTTGCTTGCCCTTCGATCTTTATCCATTTCACTAAAGGGGCGGGAATATTTTGACAAGACCGATGAAATCATTACGACACCATTTACATTCACCGCAACGGGTGATGCACTTTTGAGATCGGGGGCAACGCCGGTCTTTATCGACATAGACCCTTTAACGTGTAACATTGATGCAAAGAAAATTCGAGAATATATGTCATCTGAATCTTCACGAGTCATTGGAATTGTCCCGGTTCATCTCTACGGTCAGTCCTGTGACATGGATGAGATAATGAAGATCGCTGACGAATGTAAGCTCTTCGTTCTCGAAGATGTGGCCCAGGCATTTGGGGGAATGTGGCGCAGTAAAAAACTCGGCTCTATTGGAATCGCAGGAACCTTCAGTTTTTTCCCTTCAAAAAACCTTGGCGGTTTCGGTGACGGGGGCATGGTATCGACCAATGACGATGTGATAGCCGGACTGATCAGGATGCTCCTGAAGCACGGAGGAAAGGACAAATATAATGTTGAACATATCGGGTACAACGCAAGGCTTGACACTCTGCAGGCAGCCATTATCCTCGCCAAGCTGAAATATTTGGATGAGATGAATAACGGGAGAAGGAGAGTTGCAGCGAAGTACAGCAGTGAGCTCTCCGGTATTGATGGATTAGGCCTGCCGTATTCTCCTGATGCGGCCTATCATGTTTATCACCAATATGCAATAAGAGTCGCCGGCGGCAGGAGGGACGACCTTCAGAGGTTTCTCGCTGACAACCGCATATCCACAATGGTCTATTACCCCGTTCCTCTCCATAAAATGAAGGTCTTTGAAGGCAGGTGCAAGGCCCCCTATGCATTACGGGAATCTGAACAGGCAGTGAATTCGGTTCTGAGTTTGCCCATCGAACCTCTTGTAAAGAGTAACGATCTGATGAACGTTATCGCTGTAACGCAGTCCTTTTTTCGTTGATTCTTCCATTGATTGCTGATCTGAAGTTCGTATAACCTGATTTTGAAAGCGTCGATTTGTCTGTCTCAAAGTCTTATTTAATACGGATTGATTTTATCAATTTAAATTATTTTGGACAGCGGTGAAGAAACTTATAATACAAATACCCTGTTATAATGAAGAGCTGTCTTTACCAATAACTCTTTCACATTTGCCTCGACATTTACCCGGTGTGAGTATTGTTGAATGGCTGATCATTGATGATGGAAGCACCGACAAAACTGTCGATGTTGCGTTGGCACATGGTGTTGATCATGTCGTAAGACTCCCAAAACACCAGGGATTATCAAGAGCATTTGTTGCCGGCGTTGAGGCGTCGCTTGAAGCAGGTGCAGACATTATTGTAAATACCGATGCAGACAACCAGTACTGCGCCGACGATATTCCCCGTCTGATAGAGCCTATTCTGGCCGGGAAGGCGGAGTTTGTAATAGGCGCAAGGCCTATTGACAACATAGAGAGTTTTTCCCTTATCAAGAAGTCACTGCAAAAAATGGGATCATGGGTAGTTCGCCTTGCCAGTAAAACAGATATTCCCGATGCACCCAGTGGATTCAGGGCAATCAGCAGGACAGCGGCAATGCAACTGAATGTATTCAACGAGTACACCTATACTCTGGAGACGATCATCCAGGCAGGTCAGAAAAACATGGCAATAACCTGGTTACCTATCAGAACCAATACGGATCTGAGACCTTCGCGACTTTTTAAAGATATACCTTTTTATGTCCGTCAATCCATGCTTACGATTATTCGTATATTTATGACGTATAGACCATTATTGTTTTTCATATTCCCGGGTGCGGTCTCATTTGCAGCAGGATTTCTTATTGGTTTGCGGTTTCTGTACTCTTATTTTACAGGAAATGGAAGCGGACATGTTCAATCGCTTATACTCGCTTCAATACTCCTTGTCACAGGTATTTTCCTGTCAATAGTTGGATTACTGGCAGATCTGATTTCAGTTAATCGAAAGCTTCTGGAGAATATTAACTGGAGAGTACAGAAAATTGAAATGAATCAGAATACCCATAATCTCAAAAAAGGCACAGAGTAAGTCATCGATGATCTATTGAACCCTGCAAATCTAATGTCCCATCTCGACTTCTGTGTTGTCATTCCGGCTTGACCGGAATCTCTCTTATTAAGAAGGACTCCCGACAAGCGGGAGTGACATAAAAAAACACTGTGTTAGGACTTTTGTTATGCAGGAATCAATAATTCGGGCGAATTTATATAGTCATAACAAACAACACCGCAGGAAATGATTCAATGAACAGATTTCTGGCATTTCTTGGAAATCGCAAGAAATGCTTAAAATACATATTAATAATCCTGGGAATCCTATTCATTTCAATTGGAATCGCCATAACCTGGTTGAGAGACTGGTTTATAGCATTAGGAGATTCATACGCCTTTGACGGTCATTGTAGTTTTTGCAGAACATATCTCGGACTTATGAAATTTCTTTTTATAATTCTTGGATCTTTTTTATTGCTTCCGGTGCTCTTTGAAAAAAATCTCATTCATGTGGATAAGAAATTAGAAACAAGACCTAAAATTGCTTTAGCGATACTTCTAATTTTGATTTTCATAGCATTAGG
>JBFLYJ010000507.1:0-2617 GCA_040756635.1 Nitrospirota bacterium | reverse complement strand
GAATTCCGGGGAGGCAGCATATGATTATCTGTAGAGGTGTTTTTCCGCTGTCACCAGCCAGTCCCACGGGTAGGGTCCCTTAAGCCAGTCAGGCGGATTGTTGAATTCCGTTTCCCAGTCGTACTCGATCTTTTTTATCTCATGAATGTGAAAACCCAGGTCTTCCATTAAAGCACGGAGCTCTTCCTTAAGGAAGTGTTTTGTCGGGACGTGATCGATGTTGACTATCCCGTGCTGAAGGTGCGAGGCTTTTTGTTTATTGTTGCTGTTCCACACCGCCATGACTGCGGCGCCGTAACTCAGGCCCTGCCGCTGTTTTGATTCAATCAGCCTTATGTTAGAGTAGATCGCTGATTCAAAAGAAGGGACTACCAGGAGGAGATGCCCTCCGGGGTGGAGATGATTTTGCACGGCGCTGAAATACCTGGAGCGCTGCGATATGGACGGCATGATGACCGAATTGACGCACAGTATAAAATCCACTTCCGGCATTTTGAGTTTCTGTTTTGATAAATCCTTTCTTACATACTCTATATTAGTCAGGTCTGAACAGTTGCCGCGGGCCTGCTGCAGACATATCTCAGAGATGTCATAAGCGTAAACGCGGCCGAAACTCTGAGACAGCAGGGGGAGAAACTTGCCTATGCCGCACCCGAAGTCCGAAGCGGTCTTTGCTTCTGACGCGTACTTCTGGACAAGCGTACTTATGAGACGGTTTTCGTCATTATCGAGAACACTGAATATCTCAAGATCGTACTGCTCCGCTACCCGGTCCCAGTATTTGGTGTCCATATCGTTTTCCCCTTATGAATATCTTTTTGTCCTGATAGAATTTCATTTGCCGCGGATTGCCTGGAGACAACCCAGATGTGACGCAGACTCACTTAGAGCGTACATTCATTATAAGCATCATTGAATCTTATTAAAAGTGTTCCGCATGAATGAAAGAGACGGTTGTGCATGTTCTACTACACCGCCGGGTATACTTTATGTATAATTTCTACATGAAGCAGCGTGATGAAAAAAAAATCATTAGCGAAATATTCTTTGCCGGGCTTGAGGCCGTTGACCCGTACAAAGCGGTTAGACTTTATACTGACAGGATCAAATCCGCGTTCAGCGACGGTTCATTCCGGAGACTGGTAGTCGCGGGTTTCGGCAAGGCCGCGTCTCTTATGGCTCATGCGCTGGAAGACGATCTTGGAAATATCGTTGACGCTGGGGTCATCATAACAAAATACGGACATATCGGCGGTCAGCGGTCTGCGGTCAGCGGTAGGGGCGTATCGCAATACGCCCGTACAAATTCGAGAATTAGTATCCATGAGGCCGGCCACCCGGTACCGGATGAAAAAGGGGTAAGGGGAACGAATGAACTGATAGAACTTATTAAAAGTGCTGACGAGCACACTCTCGTGGTATGTCTTATATCGGGAGGCGGGTCGGCTCTACTGGTCGCCCCGTATGACGGGATAACGCTGAATGAAAAACAGGAGATCACACAACTGCTTCTCAAGGCAGGGGCGGATATAAATGATCTTAACTGCGTCAGAAAACACATCTCAAAGGTCAAAGGTGGCAGGCTCGCGGAGTTTGCCTATCCTGCAAAAATAATTTCTCTGATCCTCTCTGATGTCATCGGCGACAGTCTCGACGTTATCGCGTCAGGACCGACATCCCCGGATTCCGTGACATATGACGACGCATTGAATGTCCTGAAGAAATACGGTTTGTCCGATAAGGTACCGCACAGCATCGCTGAGATCCTCAGAAACGGTGCCGCGGGTATCGTCCCGGACACACCGAAGAAGGACGATGCCGTCTTCAGAAAGACCGAAAACATCATAATAGGCAGCAGTAAGATAGCCCTCGATGCTGCAAAACGCAAGGCAGAGGAGCTTGGCTGTGAGGCCGAGATAATTTCTGCCGCGCTGACAGGCGAGGCAAAAGACGCGGCGAAATGGATCGCCCAGGAAGCGCGAAAGCGTAAAAGCAAAGAGGGGAGAAAGGCCGGTAAACCGTTATGCCTGATATCAGGAGGCGAGACGACCGTCACGGTCAAAGGCAATGGCCTGGGCGGCAGAAACACGGAACTTGCCCTTGCATTCGCCATGCAGGTAGAAGGCATCGAAGGCATGACCCTTCTTTCCGCAGGCACGGACGGCACGGACGGGCCGACTGACGCGGCAGGCGCATTCGCGGACGGAACAACGGTCCGGAATGCAAAGGCCGCGGGCATCGATCCTTCCGAATATTTAAAGAACAACGATTCGTATAATTTTTTCAAAAAAGCCGGAGGTCTGTTTGTAACAGGACCTACTGGGACCAATGTCATGGATTTACAGATCGTCCTTTCAGATTAAAACCCGAAGAGGGACATCTTTAATTCATGGACTTTGCAGCGCGTTTCTTACTCGCGTCATTAGGGAAGGTATCGTCGAATTTGAATTGTTTACTCCACCTCCAAATGAAAGAATATGTCCGCAGGCGCTCACCATTGTTCAGTTTGTCTAAAACTATATGATGACCGAAGCCGATAAATATACCGGCGATCCACGGGTCCCAGGCTGTAAGCCAGTCAATTATCCCTAACAGCAGAAGTAATTCCCATGAGTGA
>JBFLYJ010000506.1:0-2623 GCA_040756635.1 Nitrospirota bacterium | reverse complement strand
GGGACAGTACCGCTCCGAACTGAACGTAAGCAGGGATTTTATTTTATATACCTACAAGGAAATAATCGCGAGCAAATATACCCTGCAGGCCATCAGCTATCGTCTGAGCAGGGGGTTCCGTGATGAGGACATCCCAATGTGCGTAGGGTGTATGGAAATGGTAAATTCCGTCTCAGGGGGTGTGATGTATTCCCGCGACCCCCGCGATATTCGCAGTGAAACGATTCTCATCCACTCGACATGGGGGCTCGCCAGATCAGTGGTTGACGGCACTGTTTCCCCGGACATCTTCATACTGTCGCGAAAGGCGCCGGGCACAATAGTCGGGAAAATAGTACCGCCTAAAGATACGATGGTCACGGTGTCCTCTGAGGATGGTGTATCAACAGTCCAGGTCGGGGCTGATCTGAGTAAAGCGCCGTCCCTGAGTGATGAGCAGATATTGCGGCTGGCGGAATATGCCGCCTCACTCGAAAATTATTTCGGACAGCCTCAGGACATCGAGTGGGCGGTGGAGCGTGAGGGGGATATAAAAATACTTCAGACGCGGCCTCTGCAGAAATCTGAAGAACAGGGATCATCTGATACGGTTCCCGGTGATGTTCAGAACGACATTATAATAAGCAGGGGCGTTACCGCAAGCCGGGGAGTGGCCTCAGGCCGTGCGTTTTTTGTCCAAAGCACCCTCGACATGCTGCAATTTCCAAAGGGGTCGGTCCTTGTCGTTAAATACCCGGTGCCTCAGTGGGCATCTCTTCTTTCTCATGCGTCAGCCATCATAACCGATACGGGAAGCATAAGCGGACACCTTGCAACTATCGCCCGGGAGTTCCGTGTGCCCGCAATTTTCAACACGGGAGATGCCAGCCAAAAAATCAGGACGGGTGACCTGTTGACAGTAGACGCGGACAATACAAGGATATACTCAGGGGAAGTAAAACAGCTTCTGCAGCATAAGGCCGGGCACGCGGGACTCATGACCGGAAGCCCGGTCTATAAATTACTCGAGAGTGTCTTGACGATGATTACCCCGCTTAATCTGACAGACCCCGAATCAGTGGAATTCAGGCCCAGGAACTGCAGGACAGTTCACGATATCACACGTTTCTGTCATGAAATGTCCGTCAGGGAAATGTTTGATTTTGGGAAAGAACACTCATTTGCCGAGCGTTCTTCCAAGAGGCTGATTACGGACGTCCCTATGCAGTGGTGGATATTAAACCTGGAAGACGGTCTTAAAGAAGATTCGGAAGGCGATACCGTAAGTCTCGAAAATATCGTGTCAGAGCCGATGCTCGCAATATGGGACGGGATTACCGCTTTTAAATGGAAAGGTCCTCCACCCGTTGACACAAAGGGGTTCATGTCAGTGGTTTTTGAGGCCACGATGAACAGAGAGCTTGAACCCTCCACCGAGACAAGCTATTCGAACCGTAATTATTTCATGATATCCCGGAACTTCTGCAACTTAAGCTCCCGGCTCGGCTTTCATTTTTCCATAATAGAGGCTTATATCGAAGACTTTCCCAGGAACAATTATGTCAGTTTTAATTTCAAGGGAGGGGCGGCTGATCACGCTCGTAAAACAAGGAGGGTGGAATTCATCGGCAGGGTACTGGAGCGATATGGTTTCAGGACCGAAATAAATGAGGACACCATACTTGCCCGCATGGAAGGCTGCGACAGGGCCTTCATGAAGGAGCATCTGAAGGTGCTGGGTTATCTTGTAATACACACGCGGCAGATCGACATGATCATGAACAATGATGCCCTTGTCAATGAGTATTTCGACCGTTTTATCAGGGAAATTGATTCTTTTGTCCGCGCTTCTTCGAAGGCTAAGGAGGATCATTAACCTGTATCATAAAGGGATATATACAGATAATATATTGATATCCCAAAATGCCTGACTTTACTACATAAATCAGGACATTTTGTATATAATAGATGATCCACAGCTTCAGATTAAGAATATGTGCATCATTTTGGACTCACGAGTTTTCAGTAATACTTATTTTCATTGGTGTTGTCATCATATTCCGGTTACTGAATATTGCTTGAATAAAGGGGATAAATGCAGCTACGAATCTGGCATAAAATGATTATAGGCATCTCTATCCCTTCCCTGATCGCCATACTGGGCGGGCTTTTGACTTACGGATACGTGAAGAATGTAAAAGTCAGACACGGCTTTGTTCAGGTAGCTGACGACATAAGAGAAAATGTCCTTGAAGTCAGAAGGAATGAGAAGAATTTCCTGCTCCTTAAAAATGAAGCACAATTAAAACAGCTCAAGGACGCTATCGCGTCTCTCATAAGCTCGATCAACCACGTCTCGGAAGCAACCGTGGAAGAAATAGGGAAAGAAGATTTTTCCCTTCTGCTCAGTTCCATCGAGGCGTACTCAAGTCCCATTGATACCCTTTTCAATAACTACCAGTTTGAAGCTGATGTCATAGAAAAAGTCAGGACAGAAGGAAGAAAGCTTGAAACGTTCGCATCCGGGGGTAAACATGCCGACGAACTTTCCACCAACTTCATACTTAACCTCAGGCGGCTCGAAAAAAACTATATGCTGTTCAGGGACAGAGACTCCCTGTTCAAATTAAAGGACGGTCTTTCA
>JBFLYJ010000505.1:0-2632 GCA_040756635.1 Nitrospirota bacterium | reverse complement strand
GTTGTCTTGCTTTGTATCCTACCGGGTTATTAAGACCCTCATTGTTCAGCATATCGTAATACTCATGCCAGAGCTTTCTTACCTTTTCGTCATTGCAGAAGGCAACATCGACCATGTTGAGCGCACGTACGACCTCGTCGTTTATGGGTGAGTGCCTGGCGGCCATAAGCGTGCTGAAAATGTACAGCTTATGATCCTTCTTTGATTTTCTGTTCTGTAAGTATTTAGCAACAAGAACCGCAATAATCGGTGAGAAAAGGATCGCAGCAATACTTATAATATCTTTCACTTGAAGGGTTAAATGCGATACGCTAACAGCGTCTGCCATTCTTAACCTCCTTTCCCAGTATTTCTCTGTTTCATACGGATTAAATAGGCTATAAAAACAACGAGAGCAATGAACCCGATTAGACCAAATTCTTTAATTGGTGGCCTTTCTATGAACGCGTCGAGGATGAAGTAAATAGCCCCCAGAATCAGAATCCCCTTCCAAACAATATTTAATACCTCTTTCATTATTAGCCTCCAAAGATTAATGTGCTATTATACATATCTAAATTGTTGTTTCAGGTATTGAGAAACAGATAAACGTAACTCTCCCTGTTCAAATTGACTTTGAAGCATATATGCCTGCCTTTCCAATGGAATGTTTTCGTATACAAAGCCATTTTGAGCCCAACCTATAACATAAAGCTCGGCAAACCGTTGAGTGCCAAGCAAACTATATTGAGTAACATGCACCATTTCATGAAAAAGAAGAGATGTCCATGTTTGCTGATTAAAGGGGACTCTACGAGAAACTAAAATACAGTCACCAAATGTAATTCCATCCATGCTTGTAAAATCAACAAGATTCCTAATTCCAAGCTGCGCTAATTCTGGATAAAATGGCGGATTTTCAATATACTCGACGTAGCTCAACCGTGCCGCATTCAACAGGACAGCATCAAAATGGGCAATAAGTAAATTCTTATCACTACCTGAAAGCTCTTGAGATATAGAATAATAACGGTTCCGCTGATCATTTATCCATGCTATTCCCTTCTGGACAAGATAACTAATCCCATCGTGATTCATAATATCAACTCCTTGAAGAGTCGACTAACTCGTTTGTATATTTCTGCGCTGACCATTACCCCACTGTTTCCTTTCCTCCCTGCTGCGAACATCCGGCATCTCGTCCCATGTTCTGCCTTCAAGCATCCTGCCGGTCTTTTTTTTATTAATCCCACCCCATTGTTTGAAGAAGAACGGAGTGTTGGTTTCAAGACATTGATCGCGTATATCAAAAACCCAAGACGGGTCAACTGGCCTTGCTCCGGGGCCGGATTCCCCTCCGACAATAACCCAATCTATTCCCTCAATGTCAAGATTATTAAGAGGGCCGAGCAAAGGTTCTATTGAAAGAAATTTAATTTTCGCATTGGTTTGGCGAAGACATTCGATACGAAATTTAAAGTTCTCATTTTCAACGCTCACACCCATCCAGATGTTGGGAGACCACTGGA
The DNA here is from genome assembly GCA_040756635.1 of Nitrospirota bacterium. GTDB lineage: Bacteria > Nitrospirota > Thermodesulfovibrionia > UBA6902 > UBA6902 > UBA6902. Next base: position 1,124 of record JBFLYJ010000505.1, on the reverse strand, counting down.
GTTTAGAACTGATTTCAAGAAGTCTCTCCGCTCTTTTAGTGAGAATTTGAAAAGTATGCCAATGCGCCTCTCTCATGACAGAAAATATTTTATTAATGAATCCCAAGGGAACATCTTTATGGAAGAGATCGCTCATGGAATTGACAAAGATAGTCTGAGGTTTCTTCCATTGAAGCGGCAGCTTAAGGACATGTTCGTGCAAAGTGAGCCTAAAACCGTTGACATAGTTCGGTTGCCCCATAGCTTTAAGCCGTTTAGTCATCCGTTCTGCATAACAGTGTTTGCAGCCGAGACTTATCTTAGTGCAGCCGGTTATCGGATTCCAGGTCGAACCTGTCCACTCTATTGCTGAATTATTTGCCACTAAGAAATACCCCTCGTTTTAAATTTATCAAAAATATCTTTAACGATTTCCTCTGCAACAGGTTTATGCGAGGCAAAAAAAAGATAATAGACTATTGCACCTTTTCTATTCCGCATGGGCATTGGTTCTGGTACATATGCAAATCCCGCAACCTTCTTTAGGCGAGATCTGAATGCCTTAGCAACCTCTTCATTCCCGGTTTTTTCTTCAAAACCAAATAGATTTCCAGTTGTATCATAAACTGCTTCACGCCATGATTCATCACCCCAGAAGGCGGTCAAGCGGACTGCTTGCTGAGGGTCTACCGCATCTGGATTGCTCCACAAGACATTCATGTTCATATCCATAACTGGGAAGTTCAAAAAAATCTCTATACTTTTCATTTCGCTGGCAGTCTGTATGACCTCCCAAGCCAGATGGAGCCCGTAAGGATCGAGCAAACACAAGGCCCTTTTATAATCTTCGTATCTGGCACGAGGGAAGACTTTATCTAATAGGAGCTTATTGCAGTCTCCTTCATAAACGTTTACGTTTGAGTATTGATTTGAGATTTTACGTAATGAATCAGTTTTTTTGCTGTCTAAATCTATCAAATGATATTCCTTGAAAGGGGGTTTTATTAACAGGGCATTAAGAGGGCTTCCTTGAATAAATTCGCCAGTGGTTTTTGAAATATGTATTCCTGCTCCTGCAAAGGCGTCGATATAAATGTGGTAAAAAGCGGGGTTCACTTGTGCATTTAGAATTCTCGAATAAGCAC
>JBFLYJ010000504.1:0-2658 GCA_040756635.1 Nitrospirota bacterium | reverse complement strand
AAGTCGATGTTAGGATAATCGCGGCCACAAACAAGATCGTGGAGGATGAGATCCTGAAAGGCAACTTCAGGGAAGACCTGTATTTCAGACTGAACGTAATTCCAATCCATGTCCCCCCGCTGAGGGAGAGAAAGAGCGATATCCCTCTGCTTGTTGAACATTTCCTCGTTCTTTTTTCGAGGCAGTACGGACAAAAGAAAAAGAACATCAGCAGGACCACATTGCGGGCCCTGATGGAATACGACTGGCCCGGCAACGTCAGGGAACTGAAAAACACCATTGAACGCTTCGTCATCATGAATCCCTCGGAGATTATCGATGTCAAGGAGGTCCAGCCGGTGAAAGCGGTCAAATCCGATTATTCGGCGTTCAAGACGTTAAGAGATGCGCGTGAAAATTTTGAGAAGGACTTCATACTGAAAAAACTCCAGGAAAACAACTGGAATGTTTCAAAGACCGCGGAAGAACTGGACATCGAAAGAAGCAACCTCCACAGAAAAATCAAGTCCCTCGGTATAGAAACCCCTTAGGCGTGACTATTGTTCTTCTTCCTGGTCTGACGGATTATCCGCTTCAGGAGACTCAGGCGTTTCAGGCGTCGGGGTCGGCTGGGGCGTTTCAGGAGCCGCGATATTGCCGGTGTTCGGCTGGACTGGTCTCGACGGTCTCCTGCGGGGCGGAACAGGCCGTACGCGTCGCTGGGGCGCGGGCCTCTGTGTCTGCTGCTGGATTGTCTGCGGTGCGGGTGCAGCAGAGGGCCTGACTATGGTCCTGGCAGGTTGCTGCACTCCCTTGTCGTCCCTTAATCTGACTTCAACTTTTTCATCATTTCCCATCAGCACGACTTTATCCTCAAGGATATCGATGACCGTATACCCTGATACGGTATCGTTTACGCGATATACTTTTGTCGTTTTGGTATCGGACTGCTCAAGTATGGCGGTCTTATTGTCGTTAAGAATGACCGTGCCGAACAGCTTGGGCGGGTTCGGAAGAGGGGGCTTCTCCGCAGCCTTGTTTTCTACCGAAGGGGCCGACCTTGACGGCCTGAAAAGATCCAGAGACGATATCACTTCAACTGCATTCTCATCAAGAATTTTCTCCGCGTGCCCTGCAGCACTCTCTTCTTTTTTCACTTCCGCGTTACCGGTTTCAGCAGGTATATCCATCCTGTGTTTGACAACATGTGACAATTTATTGCCGAGAACGGCTATGACTACTATCAGAAGAAGATTCAACAGGAAATAATTACGTATCATTCTTTGCCTCTTTCCCGGCGGCCACTTTTTCTTCGGCCTTTTTAATAAATCCGGTTACGACCAGGGTCGTATATATTTCCTCCGGCTTGCTTATATTAGTGACCCTTATCTGGACCTCGGACACGATAAGCAGAAACGGCGATTTACGCAGCCTCACAAGGAGTTCCTTTACACCCCGCGTATATGATGTGAACCCTATCTCGACCGGAATGCCGAGATAAACACCACCATCAACAGGGTTCAGCGTTCTTTCCTGCTTTATTTCTATCTGCAATGATGCCGCGGTCTCCTTCAGCAGTCTCTGCAGCGCCGCAGCCGCGACCGGCGGCGTGTTGCCCGCCAGAAGCGTCTTTTCCTGCCTTCCGATCTCCTGCGTCACTGCCTCCAGCCGTTTCTGAATGTTCTCCTTCCCGGATATTTTTTCCTGCTGCTTCTGGAGCATTAAAAGCCTCGCATCCGAAAATTCCTTCACGTTCTTCTTGGCGTCGCCGTACCAGGTAAACGCGTAGAATCCTATTATCAGCAGGGCGATAAGTCCGCCGATAACAAGAAACCGTTTTTCACGCTCATTTATCTTTACGGGAAGGTTCATCGGGCCTCTCCTTCACGTCCGGCACTCAGCACGACTTTCGCGCTGAGTTTAAACTGCTCATTGTCCTTTGTCTTTTTAATAGGGCCCACAAATTCAACTTTTTCAAAATAGGGTGAATCCTCCAGTATGGATATCAGACTGGATGATGAACCCGCGTACCCGCTGATAATTAATTCACCGCCTGTCTTTTTCTTGTCGGTGAATTCAAACCCTTTAAAATGAAGTGTAGTGACCCACGCGTCCTTCGGGATGAGCCTCGACAGCTCCGCGAGAACTTCCAGTGCGATTTCGCTTTCTTTCAACCTGTACAGCAGGTCGATCCTCTCCTGAAGGGACGAGATGTCAGCCTGCATTATCTCCACGGCCTTTACCTCAGGTTCGTTTTTGCTTATTTTCTCCTCAACGTTTTCGAGATATTTCTTCTGCCTCATGGCCTCGGTAGAGAATATGCCCACAAGCAGTATCAATATGGTTACCAGAAATACCTTGGTGGTCATCGGGGCTATTCTTCTGATCTCATAGTCAGCCTTGTGCGGCAAAAGGTTGATTTTGTATGTCCCGATTCCAAGCCCGGCATAACAGGCCCCTATCGAGGAAGACGCCCCGTTGATATTTACCCCCTTGAGTTTTCCCGACAATTTCTCTACCTGCTTTACTGTGATGGAGCCGTTCCTGATATTTTCGTTCAGCTCTTCCATCAGCGCGTCTATGGAAGACGCTTCCCCGGAAAGCAGCAGCTTGTTGAAATGTTCAAGTGACAGTGAGGCCTGTATCTCCGACAGGTACTGGGATATTTCATGTAAAAAG
>JBFLYJ010000503.1:0-2678 GCA_040756635.1 Nitrospirota bacterium | reverse complement strand
TCCCTGAAGACCGAGGACCATTCCCGTAAAAGCGCCGGTAAAGAGGATGACAAATATTGAAAGCGTTCCGATAATATAAGTCTGTTTGATCACAGGGAATATTTTGTAAGGAGGTCTTATCACGCTGACCGCAGAGTAAAAGAGGAATATCCCCATCCTGCCTGCTTCATTAATATAATGAAGCGCATAGGCGCCGGTCTTTTCAAAATATTTCAGCATTTGTCATTCTCGCGATCGGGCATACAGTTTTTCTATTATATTTATTTTTACTATTTTCCTCTAATATTTATTAGCTGCCGCTGATATATTAATACTCAGAACTGAATATTGACAGCCCGCTACAGATGTTCCCCAAAAAACTTCTGACTATGACCGATTAAGATAGGGACGCCGGAGACCTGCTTCACTTTCATATCGACCATGGACGGCATGTATCCCCGACAATACCGTAACGGCTGCAGATATGATCATAGTATCACTACGTCCTTCGCCCTGAAACCGTCGTCGTCCTCAACCAGCGTAAATTCAACTGCTGCGCCTTCTCTTAATGGTCCGACCTGGACAGCGCTGTGATGAACATACACGTCTTCCCCTTTTTTACGCGCAATGTATCCGCTGCCCTCGGCAGTGTCATACCATTTAACGATTCCTATCTCACGCATTGACGTACCCTTAATTGTTATTAATCATGATTCCACAAACACCGGCCTGTATGCCCTTTATCCCTTTGCACTGAAACAGGTTCCGGTCAATTAAGATAATATTCGGCATGGCGGACTGATTTCTTTATATTTTATTAGATGTTTCCTGCCGATATGCACTCCCGAATTATTGACGTCGTTTAGACTGTTTCATCAGATGGTACAGCATCGCCGACCCGGGAATAGCTCTGAAAAAAGAAAGGCTGGATGAAGGACTGTACCATGCATGAAACTGTCCGGCATCCTGCCTATCCTGCTTCACACATTTTTCTGTTTAATCTTTACTACGCGTATCGCGTAAGTATATACTTATAAATCTCGTGCACAAGACGGCCTCGTCGAATAATAATTGACCACCGAAAGGAGGTGAAAAAATCAGTAGGGCAATAATAAACAGGTGAAAAACGGCTGTGTTGATAAATAATTAACAAGGGGGTAGATATGAAGAAAGCAACGGTTCTGGCCTTTATTGGCTGTGCTGTTCTTGCTGGCTGTGCACCGGCAAATCTTACATCCGTATCGTGGGACTCAGGCGCAAATAGTGGCAATGTTCAAACCAGATGTGAGCAGGTCGATATGAGAAGCAATTCCAATATGGAAAAGATATTCTCCAAGTACGACGGGTGGAAAATGGTTTACATTTCAGAATACACGACGCAGAACAGGATCGGCACTGATGCCGCAGTCTGCTTCGAACGCGTGAAATAAACTTTAAAGCATAATGGCTGAAGCGGGATCAATAATATCAATCCGGTTCCGTTTGGATGTCATTTTATACCATATAGAAGAGAATATCCCGTTTCAGCCAATTTTACTGCGGTGACTTGTAGTTATTACTGACAACTATTATTAATAACGTCAGGAACCGCATGGTCAGTCTCCTGACAATTCGTATCCCCGCCAGCCAGCTCATAGACATGCTCAAGCAGGTCGCGGACAGAGTCGTTATACTCGGGACTGTAGCTCGTTACCCCTGCAGTCATGGACAGTCTATACTTCTGATGCCTTTTCGAATTATATTCATCAAGGACCTGTCGGAAATGATCGTTTACTGAATCCATGTGATTTTCTGATGACTCGATCAGCAGTACAGCAAACTCGTCCTCACCGATGCGGGCCATAATATCAGACCTGCGGAAAGTGGCCCGGAGGACATCAGCGGCCTCCTTTAACATCATGTCTCCTTCCTGATGTCCGAAATTTTCATTAATCCCCTTTAGGCCGTCTATATCTGCGTAAAACAGTATGATGCTTTTTTTCTGCCGCTGGGCCAGCCTGATGTGGCTCTCGATCAGGGCGATAAACCCGTTCTTGCTGTAAAGCCCGGTTAGGTCGTCCCGCAGATGCTCGCTCCTGAACCTGTCTTCGGCGCGTTTATACCGGCTTGTTTTCCATTCAAGATGATCACGCGCATCAGTCGTGATTTTAAAGGCCATATACACAAAGCATGCGCTGCCCAGAAACAGGGTCCCTGAGAGCAGCTCAAAAGGGAACCTCACCGCGGTGAACAGGGACAGGAAAGAAAACACAAATCCTATGACAAACAGGACGCCGAAGGAAAGCGCAATCAGGCGTCTTGACGTTATGTTCTCCGGGACCGCCCTTCGCGATTTCAATACATTCACTATAGACAAAAGTATTATTACCGTCCCTGCCAGTATCTGCAGTGTTGTGATGATTTCAAATGTCCTCATAAGTACGACCTCCCGTCCGCATCTCCGGCATGTCAGAATATTTTGACTATACGGTCAAATGACATATCAAGTCTTCTGGAGACGACCAGCAAGATGCGTTTCAGCAGCTTCATTCCCAGCAGCGGATACTCCACTGAAAGTCTCTCGAAGTCCCTGCTTGAGAGGACGGCCATATCAGCAGGCTCAAGAACGACCGCGGTATCAGACCTTTCAAAATCCGCAAGCAGGCTGAGCTCTCCCGCAACTGTTCCCCTGGCATAGGTGCCTATTATAATGAACTTGC
>JBFLYJ010000502.1:0-2679 GCA_040756635.1 Nitrospirota bacterium | reverse complement strand
AATTGATGGATTAGAAGAAAGGGAAGCTCAGAGATTTTCATAATGGAAATTATTTTTTCCATTATGAAAAAACTTGTAACAACTATCCGAAGAAACCTGAAGAATATAGAAGAGATATAATTAAAAAAGAAGCCGGGTTGATTTATACAACCCGGCCTCTTTAATTAACAGGACCTGCGTGCGCGCCGCGGGTTACGACATTATCAATATGCAGGGACTATTGAATAGTCTTTGGCCTGATATCCGATCAGCGATATCCAGCCGCTGTTTACCCCGGTGATTCCAGGCAGAATCGACGCGGGGTCAACGCCCATTATTTTAGTGGCAATCAGACATATTTCGAACGTTACCCCATCCCCGGACATCTTTGAAATCATATCTGCGAAATGCTCCAGTTTCTTCTGATCTTCAGCAGAATAAGCGTCCCGGTTTTTTGATATCAGCTTTACTGATGGACCGATAAAAACGATCACGAATTCCGGTTTTTCGGTAACCGCCTGTATGTTCTTGTCATGAAATATCTGTGATATCATGTCCAGCTGCATCATGGCGCTGTTAATATCACCCGCCCTGAAATCAAATACAGCTTTTACGGACTTTAATCCTGTCAGTGCTTTGTATTCTTCGCTATGTGCGGTCCCGGATATGCTCCATATCAGGCACACCGAGATGAGCAGTCCCTTGATTATCGCTCCATATCTTTTAATCATTTTTTGTTTCCTCCATTTTCGGATTTGACTAACTAAAGACCCGGCAGATGGAATTATCTGACTTACAATACTGATTATCACATATCGGGGAATGTGTCAAATATATATTATCCCGGGCCCGGGCCTCAGACACGTTTGAAGGAAGGCATGCTCCTGCCCACGTCTGAGCGGTTTTGTAATTACGATTACAGTATATATGTGAAGCCGGTCTTATGATAAAGACAAGTGAAATTGATGGGAAGAAAAACAATGCCATCTCTTCAATGTCCATCATGCGGCAATTATAGTTTTGATCCTGAAAAACAATGTATATGCGGTTATCAGGTCGTCAATCCGGCAATTGTGGAGACTGAAAAAATCCGGGAGAAATCAGAGGAAGAGAAGACGCAGGCCGCCGACAATTCCTCGAGGCGTATGCAGACAGACCATAATGTTATAAAAGAGATCGACTCATGGTACTTTACCTTCTCTGAACCGGACAAATGTATTTACCTCGGGACACCCCCGCTGCAGTCCTTCAGGTTAAAACTCACCCTGAGCGATATAGAAGAGCTGCTGGAATTCTTATACCGGAAGACCGGAAAAGAGAAGACTATAAGGAAACTCCATCTACGGGTTGATGAAATACCCGACGTGATCAATATTGTCCGTAGTATGATCGAACAAAAGAGATCAAAAATCCCCATTAAATTCGACGCCGGGGAGATGAAAGAAATCGCTGACCTCATAAATATGAAGTTAAAGGCATGAGGGGAGAGAATTAGTCCCGCGCTTATCAGGGCACGCTTCAAATATATTTTCATTTTGCTGTTTCCTTCCATCAATTTGCTTTTTATTTTCTGAATGAATAAGCTAATTGTTACATACATTAATACACAGGCTTCTCATGACCGTTGATAATATTTCCTATAAAAACGTCATCGACAACATGTGCGACGGTGTGTATTTTGTGGACCTGGACAGGAGGATCATTTACTGGAACAGGGCCGCAGAAGACCTTACCGGGTTTAAAAATTCAGAAGTGGTGGGCAGACACTGCCGCGACAATATCCTCGTTCATGTTGATGACAAAGGACTGAATCTCTGCATGAATGGGTGTCCTCTTCAGAAAACCATTATCGAGGGTTCCCAGTGCGAAGTGGAAGTATACCTTCATCATAAAAGCGGTCACAGGGTCCCTGTGCTGGTGCGCTCCACACCGCTTAAGGACAGGGAAGGAGCCATCATCGGTGCGGTGGAAATATTCAGCGACAATTCCGCCAGTATCGCATACCGCTTAAGAGTGGAAGACCTGGAGAAAGAGGCCTTTCTCGATCACCTCACCAGACTTGTAAACAGACGGTACGCGGAGATCAATCTCGACTCCAAGCTGGGGGAGATGACCAGATACAACCTCTCCTTCGGCATACTCTTCATGGACATAGACCGCTTTAAAGAGGTTAATGACACTTACGGTCATGAAACAGGAGACAGCGTATTGCAAATGGTGGCAAATACTATTCTCAAGACATCGCGGTCTTTTGACACAATATCACGCTGGGGAGGCGATGAATTTGTCGGAATTATTTCTTATGTTGACAAACAGAGGTTGTTTCAAATAGCTGACAGGTTCCGCATACTGGTAGAGCAGTCCGCCATATATAAAGATTCGGGAGTTATTAAGGTCACCATTTCAATAGGCGCGGCAATGGCACGGCCCGGCGATACCGCCGATATACTTTTAAAAAGGGCTGACAGCGCGCTGTACGAATGTAAAGCTTCAGGAAGGAATCGTGTCCTGGTGGAATAATATTAATGTTTTAAGCAGGCGGCCGGCAGATATCGGCTTTTCTGCTATACAGCCCCTTCCCCGCGCTCTCCTGTCCTGATCCTGACAATGTCCTGCAGGTCATAGACAAATATTTTTCCGTCCCCTATTTCGCCAGTCTTTGCCGCCTCTGAAATGGCGGAGATAACAGCCTCCACACGT
>JBFLYJ010000501.1:0-2683 GCA_040756635.1 Nitrospirota bacterium | reverse complement strand
GCGGTAGAGTTTTTCATGTATTAGGGCCATTGTTTTTATACGGTTGGTGCTTTCGTTGAACAGCTCTTTGTAATATACGTCCGTAACTTTATCCGCCTGGAGCTTGAGCAGGCTGGAGATTACGGTCATGTTGTTTTTGACGCGGTGGTGGATTTCCTGAAGCAGCACCTCTTTTTCCTTCAGGGACGTCCTTATGCGGTCTTCCATTCTTTGCCGCTCTGTAATATCGCGGGCAGCGGCAAATACACCGATGACTTCACCGGCCTCGTTTCTGTATACCGTAGCATTATACAGGACAGGGGTTATGTGCCCGCTGCGGTGACTGATTTCCAGTGCGTAGTCATAGACCTTTCCTTCCCTGAAAACCGTTTGATAACCTTCCCTGGCCTTTTCAGGATCGGTGAAATAATCCGAGAAATCGGTCCCGTTGAGTTCTTCTCTCGAATACCCTGTGATCTTCTCCGTGGCCGCGTTCACGTCGGTGATTCTGCCGTCGGCAGAGATGGTAACAAGCGGATCAAGACTCGCCTCGATCAGGCTGCGGTTGTACGCGAGGGCGAGCTGCAGTTTATGTTCCGCCAGTCTGCGCTCCGTAATGTCCGCCCCTATGCTTGTTATACCGATAACATTGCCTGACATATCCAGAAGGCGGGAATTGCTCCAGGAGATTATGCGGGTCTGCCCGTTCTTTAAAATTATCTCGTTATCGTAATACTCCCTTATCTTTCCGAAAATGCAGTTATCACGATGTAAGGTCCTTATATGATCGCGGATTTCAGATGGTACGAAAAAGTCCATCCAGCTTTTTCCGACTATTTCATGGTTTTCCCATCCGGACAATTTCGAGAGATATTCATTGGCAAACAGAATGACCCCTTCGACATCGAGCTGGACCGCGATCATATTTATCGATGTCAGGGTTTCCCGGAACCTGCGCTCTGATTCCTTCAGGTTTTGTTCGATATGCTTGCGGCCTGTTATGTCCTGGATAACCCCGAACATTTTTACTGGCGCGCCTGCTTCGTCGCGGGTCACCTCACCCCTTGTATGCAGTATGCTTTTTTGTCCATCCTTACGGAAGAATGCGTATTCCATTTCAAAAGGCTGTCCCCCGCGCAAGGCTGAATCAATGGCAGGGAGGAATTCTTTCAGACTGTCCGGATGCATCGAGTTCTTCACTATTTCATAGTCGGGTTTGATTTCACCAGGCTGATAACCGTAAATACGGTAAACTTCATCCGACCAGGACACCTGGTTTGACTGAATGTCCCACTCCCAGCTTCCGATGTGTGCTATTTCCTGCGCCTTTTCAAGCTGCTGCTCGCTCTTTTTCAAATTGCTCTCGATCAGCATGCGCTGTGCTATCTGATTATTTAAATAAAGATTGGTTTTCTCAAGCTCGGCAGTCCGCTCCTTGACACGTGTTTCGAGCATGTGGTTTGCCTGAAGGAGCCTCTCCTCGGCTCTTCTGCGGTCAGTGACGTCCTCGCCTGAGCTGAGTACGCCTGTAATGATGCCGGCCTCATCTCTCATTAGGGTATTGTGCCAGCCGATGATCCTCTGGTCCCCTTTTTTGGTAATAACGGGAGACTCAAAATACATGTCATTTAATATTTTGTTAGAGATAAATGTCTGAAAATTGGTTTTGGCATTTTTCTGTGTACCATAGGGGAAAACCGTCTCGAACCAGTCTTTGCCGATCAGTTCCTCTTCGCTGTACCCAAGGATATCACAGCCTCTTTTGTTAATCAGGACGACCTTCTGGTCAGGTCCGGTCACAAGAAAAATGGAGGCGGCGGTATCAAGGTAGTTCTGCGCCCTGTCCCGCTCCCGTCGAAGCATTCTTGCCTGCTGCTTAATGGAGGCATGTGATGAAAGTACTTCTTTGGACAGGGCCAGGAACCTCTGCTCAAGGATGTATATTTCATCCCCCTGCCGCACCTGCGGCTGCTTTATTTTCAGCCCTTTTTCCGCGAAGTCCTTTACTTTGTCTGTTACAATCTGGACCCGTTTCGTGACCCAGTACATTAGGAGGGACAAAGAGAGGATAAGTATCGCGGCGGTGATCATCCGGTTCGTCCTCTCGTCCCTCAGTATTGATTCGCTGAGATCTTCATACGGCCTTGTAGGAAGAAATGTCATGAAATTCATGCGAAGACCGGTCGATCCGTAATCCGAAAAATCTCTGCCTGTATAGAGATAGGCGTCCTGAATGTCCTTAAGTTTAGTCCCCGCGGCCAGTATCTCGGGATGGCTGCTTTCGATAATGACAGGAGGGTCCGCATTGACCAGGGCCACGAGTTTTGACGAATAGATCACCCCCAGGGCTCCCCGGATAAACTCATCATCCAGCGGATCGGCCAGCATAAGGGTCACCCCATCATTCCCGTCATTGTCCATGAGTGTTTCAGATGTGATCAGGTACGGTTTATTGTCTATGGACGTGATTAATACCTGCTCATGACCCAGCAGAGGCAGAAGCGGGTCCGGGTCAAACTGTCTCCCCGGAGGGTGGTCGGGATATCTTATGTAAGCTTCTCTTATGGATTTCCTCTTGTCCAGTAAAAAGACATAATGCATGTGCGGCAGGACCCTCATTACAGAAGGCGAGGGCATCCATACCGGCAGTTTGTCATGATATAAAATACGGTCTTTGCCGGCCGGTTCCGCGGCCCACTGCTCT
>JBFLYJ010000500.1:0-2705 GCA_040756635.1 Nitrospirota bacterium | reverse complement strand
GTCGGTAAACTTCGGCTCGTCTCCCTGCCAGTAGTCAGAGGTCTTGTCGGTCATGCATACATTCGCCCCCTGGTTGTCAGTAAGGAATATTTCTGAGTAGTACGGGGCGCTCTTCTGGATCTTCTGGATGTATTTGCCGCACTCTGACTCCATCATGCCCTTCATGAAATCATCAATCCCCGCAGTCGCCATCCATTTCTTGTCCATCTCCTTGATCTGGTCCAGTGTCTTACCCTTGGCATTCTCAGTCTTCACAGATTTTTTAATAATATCAGCGTCCGCGTGTTTGACAAGATCCTTGTTCGCAAGGTCATACACTTTTTGAGGCGCCTTTTCACCCGCAAATCCAATAGTCCCAAGTAAAAGAACCCCTGCTGCTGCCAACACAATTACTTTCTTCATTTAATTACTCTCCTTTTCTAGTGATCCCTCATTCCTGATAAGGATTGTTGGTAATTGTCTTATCGGCAGCATTCTGTAAAACTTAAGATGCTTTCTTGTATATAACTATTTAATTTTTATAGATTTACAGGAATAGCTTCTTTGCTGCCGGATCTCTCTAACCTATCAGTGATCACCTGAGGTTATATTATTAAATTAAAGGTTCAAATTGCCTTTCAGGCCATTGCCCACAGCACCATCCAGAAGCAAACGGTATCATATTTCAAAGAGATCCTGATTGCCTTGACACATATGATAATTGTCTTTATCCTAATCCTATCTTATATCCATTTATACATCAGGAGGTAAAATGCAGGACCCGCTATACATCGCAAAAAGTGAAAAAGAGATATACCTGCTTCCCAAAATGGCCAACCGCCACGGTCTGATCGCGGGTGCCACAGGCACCGGTAAGACCATCACGCTCCGCGTCTTTGCTGAGCAGTTCAGCAGTATCGGCGTGCCGGTCTTCATGGCGGACGTCAAAGGTGATCTGTCGGGTATCGCGCTTCCGGGAAGCCAGCATCCAAAGATAAGCGAAAGGGTGCAGGTCCTGGGACTGCAGGATTTCAGTTTCAAAGGCTGTCCGGTCGTATTCTGGGACGTTTTCGGGGAACAGGGGCACCCCCTCCGTACCACTATCTCCGAAATGGGACCGCTGCTTTTAAGCAGGCTTCTGAACCTGAACGAAGTACAGGCCGGGGTCCTTTCGATAGTCTTCAAAATAGCCGATGAAAACGGCCTTCTGCTCCTTGATTTGAAGGACCTCCGTTCTATGACACAGTATGTGGGAGACAATTCAGCGCAATTCAAGACTCAGTACGGCAATATTTCTACCGCAAGCATAGGCGCCATCCAGCGCGGACTCCTCATGATTGAAGAACAGGGAGGAGATAAATTCTTTGGAGAGCCTGCGCTGAATCTCGAGGACCTTATGCAAACCGACCCGCAGGGGAAAGGCGTCATAAATATAATCACCGCCGATAGGCTGATGCAGTCACCCAAACTCTATTCAACATTTCTGCTCTGGATGATGTCGGAACTGTTCGAACAGCTCCCTGAAGCGGGAGACCCTGAAAAGCCGAAGCTCGTCTTCTTCTTTGACGAGGCGCACCTGCTGTTTGACGACGCCCCGAAGGTCCTGGTTGACAAGATTGAACAGGTTGTACGCCTTATCCGCTCCAAAGGCGTCGGCATATATTTCATTACACAGAATCCGCTGGACCTTCCGGAAACCGTACTCGGACAACTGGGTAACAGGGTGCAGCACGCCCTGCGCGCCTTCACCCCTAAGGACCAGAAGGCGGTAAAATCAGCGGCTGATACATTCCGGACAAACCCGAAGCTGGACACATCAAAGGCCATTACCGAGCTTGGTGTAGGCGAGGCCCTGGTCTCGGTCCTTGATGAAAAAGGCACTCCCACAGTTGTGGAGCGTGCGCTTGTCTGCCCTCCGGCAAGCCGTATAGCACCGTTGACCCCTGATGAGCGGAAGCAAGTCATCCAGAGATCACTGATATACGGCCATTATGAAAAAGTCATAGACCGGGAGTCCGCGTATGAACATCTGAAGGCCAAAGTGGTACAGGAGGCAGAGAAAGATGCGGATGCGGCTTCCGTAAAAGGGAAGAAGGCGGAGCCGAAATCGCAGTCGGAGGTGTTGTTCGGAGCGATAGCTAAAAGCGCGGCGCACGCTATCGGGAGCCAGGTCGGAAGACAGATCATCAGAGGTGTGCTGGGGTCGCTGTTCGGCAGCGGCAGGAGAAAGTAAACTTATGTTTCATAAACATAAATAGTGACTCATAGGAATTCCCCCATTGATTGTTCCCGGACTGTGAGTAAGTACGAGCGTTAAGAATTGAAGACTGTTCGAGTCCCGAAACATCGGGACGAGTTTCTTCAATTTAGCGAGTACAACGATACAGGGCGATAAGGAACAATCACGGGGCGCATTTTGTTTCGTCCCTTTATTTTCGGGCGTTCAAAAAAAATGCATAGTGAGCAATCAGCGAACGAACTCAATTCATAAGAAAGTCCTACCATTTGAAACGACCGGAGGGAGTTTAAAAGGGACCGGGGTTTGGGGCAGAGCCCCATATACAACTAATAAATAATTCTGTTTACAATTATCGTAAAAGCAAAATTACTTATATTATTTTTATCTTCAGCATTGCCGAGCATATCATCCGGGGCTTCCGATTATCTCCGGATTTCCCTGTTGTCGTTTCTGTAAGTCCTGCGCGGCAGATTCCTGGACCGGGGCC
>JBFLYJ010000050.1:0-12251 GCA_040756635.1 Nitrospirota bacterium | reverse complement strand
CATTATTCCCCGGTAATAGATTCTGCTGAATCTCTGCGGTCCGCCACTCCGTCTTTCGGATTTTTAAAATGAATGATATCATGTAGGAAGAAAAATATTTGCCGAAAGGAAGATGACGGTTGATGCAGTCTATCCTTCTCGTTGAAGATGACAGGAAAATAGCCCGGGTGGTCAAGGCGTATCTTGAAGGGGCGGGGTTCAGGGTCGTTCATGTTGATAAGGGCGGTGACGCGGTGAATGCCGCCCTGAAAGATGCCCCCGCGGCTGTGATACTCGATCTGATGCTGCCCGACACTTCAGGGGAGGAAGTGTGCCAGGACCTGAAGGACCTCGGCGATTTTCCCATCATCATGCTGACCTCAAAATCCTCTGAAGAGGAAAGGGTGGCGGGATTTGCCCTGGGAGCGGATGACTATGTCGTTAAACCGTTCAGCCCCAGGGAACTGGTCTACAGGGTCAAGGCGGTCCTGAAGAGGGCAAAGAAAGAGGACATGGCTTACGCGGTCCCGGTCAGCTTCAACGGCGGGGTCCTGCTTATCGACGGACAGACGTATGAGGTGAAGAGAAACGGGCAGTCTTTAAACCTCACCCCCACGGAATTCAAGGTCCTGAGCACCCTAGCCTCCTATCCGGGCAAGGTCTATACAAGGGAAGAGCTTATCGAAAAGGCGCTGGGCTATCAGTTCGAGGGATATGAAAGAAGCATCGACGCGCATATCAAAAACATCCGTCAGAAGATAGAGGACGATCCGAGGGAGCCGTCATTTATCATCACCATCTACGGAGTAGGATACAGATTTTCAGGAAAGAAAGATGTTTAAAAGCCTCTGGCTGAAATTTTTTCTCCTCCTCACCGCGGTCTCTCTCATCGCACTCTCGTCGGCTCTGCTTCTTCGTGAGCTGATGATATCCGATTTCAGGAAGTACCTGGAAGGTGAGATGGAGGACCGGGTCTACTGGGTGACGGCGTCGCTTGAGAGCACGTATGAAAAGTATTCGGGATGGGAACGGGAAAGGGTAATTGAAGACACTGTCTGGGCCCGCATTCTCGGATTTAATATGCGGCTGTACGATAAAAAAGGGGTCCTTGTGATCGATACCGGGCAGGCGGTCGGTTCCCTCTCTCCTCTTGTCAAGAAAAGGGTGGCGGCGCTCTCTGAACCCGGTGACAGCGGCGAAGGCGGCAGATATGTTCCGTATGCCCTCTTTCTCGGCGGCGATGAAATCGGACAGCTGGAGGTGAGTCTGCTTCCTCCCCGGAAAGAATCGCTTTTCATTCGCCGCTCAAACATGATGCTGCTGCTCTCCCTTCTGGTGCTGGGCGGAAGCGCAATGATACTGAGTCTTGTATTTTCGAAAATGCTTACCAGTCCGGTGCAGGGACTGACCGAAGGCGTCACCGCGGTCAGCGGAGGCAACCTGAAAAAACGGGTGCCGGTCAAGGGAAAAGACGAGATCGGGACGCTCGCCCATGCCTTTAACCGGATGGCGCAGACCCTGGAGACCCAGGAGTCCCTGAGGAAAAAAATCACATCGAACATCGCGCATGAACTCAGGACACCGATGAGCATCATACGAGGAGAACTTGAAGGAATGATGGACGGGTACATCCCGGCTGACAGGGAACACCTCGACTCTTTATACGCTGAGATAAAGAGACTGATGATAATACTGGAAGGGATAGAGGAGCTGACCCGCGCAGAGGCAAGCAGCCTTACGCTGATGAAACGTAATGTTGAGCTCAAATCGTTTCTGGAAGGCATCACAGGGAGGTTCCGGCAGAAATTCGATGAAAAGGGGGTGGCCCTTGACCTCGAGTGTGAAGTGGGGCTTGGGGTCAAGGCAGATCCCGACAGGCTCAGTCAGATCGTCATGAATCTTCTCGGCAATGCATTAAAGGCAACGGAAAAGGAAGGACGCGTTCTGGTCAAAGCAGGACGGACAGGGGACGATCTCGCGATAGAAGTCCGTGACAGCGGATGCGGAATAGAACAGAAGGACCTCCCGTTTATTTTTGAAAGGTTTTATAAAGGAAGAGACGGCGGCCTGGGACTCGGACTTACCATAGTGCGGGAACTCGTTGAGGCTCACGGCGGCCGTGTGGAGGCGCGGAGCGAATACGGCAAGGGTTCTTCGTTTTCCGTATTTCTTCCTGTTTGATCCAGTTCACAATTCTTCATAATCTCTTCACTGCAGGTTCACATCGGTTTTATATCCTTTAATCATGAAGAACAGGAAAAAACATCCTGATCATGAAAGAAAGGAGGTCGACCGTAGACTACAATTTGTAAAAGGGATGTATGTATTCGCAGCGTTATTAAGGCTGACGGGTCCATCCATAAAATGAAAGGAGAGAAGATATGAAAAAGTCGATAACAATAATAGTCATTATTATAGCAGCCGCTGCTTTTCTGGCTGCCGGGAGCACAAGGGCCGAGGCAGTGGACAAAGAAGCGGCAGTAGCTCTGACAGCGGGCATGTTCCTTTTGGGGATACCCGTCATGCATGCGATAGCGCATGAAGCGGCCATTCATGATCGGGCATGCTATCATCCAGCACCCGCACGGTATATTGAAAGGACGAAGGTGGTATACGCCGCGCCGAGACACGAAAGGGACCATAGGCACAGAGACCATGGATGGGAACGTGACCGTGACCGTTACCGTCATATGAGGTATGAGGATTCACACAGAGACTCCAGACGTCATGACAACAACGGCCGGCGTAAATAGCACTGCGGCCATTGACCTGAGATATGGAGCATTCTATAATGGAATGAAGTGACGGCAGTAACTTTAAATATGAAAGGGAACGGAGGCGGCCTCCGGTGATAAAAAAGATTTTTACCGGCATACTGACAGCAGGGATGATTCTGATTGCCTGCATAAGTGCGGAAGCAGGCGGCCGGGGGCGCGCACACTCTGTTCCCTTTGGTATCTTTACGCCATCCGATGCCCATGCGGGCGATGAAAGAAATCCTTACGGACGGCCGCGGAAAGGGCAGTATGGAGAGAAGAGCGCTATCATTAATGAAGCTGAAGCGCACAGGATACTGGGGGAGTATTTTCAGGGCGACGTCAAAATAGGCAGGGTCAGGGAAAGAAAGTTTTATTTTGAGTCCGAAATAAGGGACAGGAACGGCAACCTGATAGACAAGGTCATTATAGACAAAAGGACCGGCAGGATAAGATCGATATATTGATTTACTGTTTTTGGTTTTTTTGTTCAAAGTCATTGCGTTATAAGCCATCCCGCTAAAGAAATTCTTGTTTATTCCGAATAAATATGTAAAATAATTGCTGGTGGGCAGCGTGTATTTTACTTGTGTTTATATGAATTAATAACAAAGGGAGAATGTGATACCCAATAAAGTAGTGGCCAGATTCAAGGACGGGTCCCTCATGAAAGGGACGACCGGTGATTTTTTCCCGAACAAGAAGGAATTTCACCTGACATTACTTGACAAGCAGATAATAACCATAACCGTTGAGGACCTGAAGGCCCTGTTCTTTGTTAAGGACTTTGAAGGCAATAAGGACCGCAATGAGGCATATACCGACGTTGTCCCCGGCGGAGGGAGGAAGGTCCGGATAGAGTTTACAGACGGCGAAACGATCATCGGATTTTCCCAGGGCTACTCCCCGAACCGACCCGGCTTCTTTGTCATCCCCGCAGACACTAAAAGCAACAATGAACGCTTTTATGTCGTGACATCGGCGACCAGCAAGGTATCATATCTATAAGTTCAGTTAGTCAAGGCCCTGCATAGGGAGTATTACTTAATCCCGCATAAGAAAATTCTTGTATGTATCCTACATTCTTCTATCGATTTACACTGCGATTGATTTGCCCCACAATTTAACTAAGGAAGACGCCCCGGGGAATGCTGAGGGGTGTGAGAGCGCAATGGAAGATACAATGATCACCCAGGAGCCTGAGAAGAAGGTAAAAAAGAGCAGGGTGTTTATCGTCGACGACCACGCTATTTTACGCGAAGGGCTTTCGCACCTTATTAACAGTGAAGAGGACCTCCTCATATGCGGGGAATCGGACAAGGTTACAGACGCGTTCCATGCTATTTCAGAAAATAAACCGGACATAGCGATAGTGGACATCAGTCTTGGAGACGGCAGCGGCGTCAGGCTGATAGAGAACCTGACTTATTCAAATCCGTGGATCCTGGTCCTTGTGCTCTCGATGCATGATGAAGCCACATACGCGGAGCGCTGTCTGAAAGCCGGGGCGAGGGGCTATATCATGAAACAGGAGTCCTCCAGGGAACTGTTGTCAGCTGTCAGGACGGTCCTGAACGGTCACATTTATGTCAGTGATAAATTGAATGAGCAGCTCCTGCACAAATTCGCAAAAAACAGATTTGAAGGTCTGGACGCCCCTGTAAAGCCCCTGAGTAACCGCGAGCTGGAGGTCTACCGGTTTATCGGCGAGGGACTGAAAAAACACGAAATAGCGGAGCGCCTGAACCTCAGCGTCAAGACTGTTGAAACCTATATAGAGCATATCAAGACCAAACTGCAGTTAAAAGACACCCACGATGTCTTCATTCATGCGGTCAAGGCGATTTATTAGTCTCATGATGGATTTTCCCCCATTGATCGGATCTCATTCCTGCCATAAGTAAATTACCTATACCTTTCATAAGAAAATCAACCTAAGCCGCTATAAGAAATCTCTTGATTGAAACCTTCATTTTTCCTTCGATTTACAGAGCGGTGCAATTATCTGACAATCAAGCTAAGGAAGATAACCGTAAGCGGTCTGAAAAGGCGGGCAAACATGACCGGGAGAGGAGGCATAAGGGGATGTATAAAATCTTGAAGAAGGAGGACCTGTCGGAGCATATCATCCTGTTTGACATCGAGGCGGGAGATATCGCGCGAAAGGCGGAGGCGGGGAATTTTTTCATACTCAGGACCCATGAGCAGGGGGAGAGGATCCCGCTGACGATCGCGGATTTCGACAGGAACAGAGGGACGATAACCACTGTGTTTCAGAAGGTCGGCAAGACCACCCATCACCTCGGTACTTTTAATGAGGGCGATTTCATTACCGATGTTATCGGTCCGCTGGGCAATCATTCACATATCGAAAATTTCGGGAGAGTGGTATGCGTCGGCGGCGGCGTGGGAATTGCGCCTGTTTATCCGATAGCAAGGGCGCTCAAGGCGGCGGGCAACAGGGTCACCTCGATTATAGGCGCGCGCTCAAGATCGATCCTGTTCTGGGAAGAAAAGATGCGCGCTGTCTCTGATGATCTGATTATAACTACGGACGACGGCTCATACGGTACCAAGGCGGTGGTCACCGTTCCCCTCGAAGATATCATGAAAAATGAGAAGGTCGATCTGGTCGTGGCCATAGGCCCTGCAATCATGATGAAGTTCGTGTGCATGACGACTGCGAAATACAATGTCAGGACCGTCGTGAGTCTGAATTCAATCATGATCGACGCGACGGGGATGTGCGGCGGCTGCAGGGTCGAGATCGGGGGTGAGACAAAGTACACGTGCGTGGACGGGCCTGAATTTGACGGTCATCAGGTGGACTTTGATCTGCTCATGAAGAGGCTCCGGGCGTATGTAACGGAGGAGCATACGGCCATGTGCGGCGGGAAAGGCAACGGGGGTAAGTAATATGGAGACAAAAACAGAGGAGAAAAAAACGAAGCTCAGAGTCGAGATGAGGGAACAGCCTCCGCTGGTCAGGGCGAGGAATTTCCAGGAGGTGCCGTATGGTTACTCACCGGAAGAGGCGTTCGAAGAAGCAGGCAGGTGTCTGGGCTGCAAGAACAGCCCCTGCAGGGAGGGCTGCCCGGTAGGCGTGGACATCCCCGGCTTTATCGGTCTTATAAAGGAGAGAAGATACCTCGACGCCTGCTACAAAGTGAAAGAATGGAACGCCCTGCCCGCGGTCTGCGGAAGGGTATGTCCACAGGAACTGCAGTGCGAGTCCCGCTGTCTTATGGGGAAAAAGGGCAAGCCGGTCGCGGTCGGCAACCTCGAAAGGTTTGTTGCCGATTATGAGGCCGCCAACGGTGATATGAAAGTCCCGGACAGGCCCAAACCCTCAGGCAGAAAAGTCGCTGTGATAGGTTCGGGGCCCGGCGGTCTTACCTGCTCCGTAGACCTCGCAAAGGCCGGTCACCAGGTGACGCTGTTTGAGGCGCTGCACAAGCCCGGCGGGGTCCTGATCTACGGTATCCCCGAATTCAGGCTTCCAAAGGCGATAGTGGAGCGCGAGTTTGAATATATCACCAAGCTCGGCGTGGAGTTTGTGCCGAACGCGGTGATCGGCAAGCTCTATACCGTTGATGAACTGATGAACGGCCGGGGATATGACGCGTGCTTTATCTGCATAGGCGCGGGACTGCCGATGTTTCTCGGAATACCTGGTGAAAACCTCAACGGAGTCTGCTCCGCGAATGAATATTTGACAAGGGCCAATCTGATGAAGGCGTATCTCTTCCCGGAATATGACACCCCTATCAAGACAGGTAAAAAAATTGCTGTACTGGGCGGCGGAAACGTTGCGATGGACTCGGCAAGGGTGGCGTTAAGGCTCGGGGCTGAAAAGGTCTATCTCATATACAGACGTTCGGAGGCCGAGATGCCGGCGAGGAAGGCTGAAGTCCATCACGCGCATGAAGAAGGCATTGAATTCGTACTTCTGAGCAATCCGACGAGATTTATAGATGACGGCAACGGGAATGTATGCGCGGTTGAATGCATCAAGATGGAGCTCGGTGAGCCTGACCAGACAGGCAGGAGAAGGCCGGTCCCGGTGAAGGGCAGCGAGTTCCTGATTGAAATAGACGTAGCGATACCGGCCCTTGGTACCAGGGCCAACCCGATTTTGACAAAGACCGTGCCGGACCTGAAGGTCAACAGGAACGGCTATATTGTTGCTGATGAAGGTACAGGGATGACTTCAAAGCCCGGTGTCTTTGCCGGAGGGGACATCGTAACCGGTTCGGCGACGGTCATTCTCGCCATGGGTGCAGGAAGGAGGGCAGCGAATGCAGTCAACGAGTACCTCAAATGGAAGTACTGGGAGTTTAAATGATGTCTGTAGAGACTGATTATTTACCTCTCTCTACGGAAAGGAGGAACGGCAATGAAAGACTATATCAACATTTTAGTTGTGGACGACGACCCCATCATTATCAAGAGCGCCTGGAGGTCTCTTGAGCCCGAGGGATATAACGTCGAAGGCGTACTCGGCGGTAAAGAGGCGATCGAGAAAATAGAGCAGGAGAATTACGCGCTTGTCATCACCGATCTTATGATGCCGGGTATGGACGGTATTACATTAATAAAGTGGCTGAGACAATTCCGTCCGGCTGTCGGGATCATAGTTGTTACGGGCCACCTTATTCAGGAGATGGAGACCATTAAAGAGGCGCACAAGCTCGGCATCATAACACACATGAGAAAGCCTTTTACTCCCGCGATGCTGAAGGACATCGTAAAGGAGTCCCTTGCGTGGATCAGGGAAAGCGCCCTGAAGTCCGAGGCTGAAGAGGAATTCCCGGTTGAGACACTCGAGAGAGTGGACAGGGTGGTCGGTCAATACAGGGGGAACGCAAGCCAGACTATCAGGGCATTGCTGCATGCCCAGGACATTCTGGGGTATCTCCCTGTTGCGATACAGAAAAGGATAGCGGTCGCCCTTGACATGTATCCATCCGAAATTCACAGTATCGTTTCCTTTTACCCCTATTTCAGGACAAAGGCGGATGATGAACGTATTCCCTGCGTTATCATGGGCAGTCAGAAAGTATGGAGGGGAATGCCCTTGAAGAGAGGGAAGAAGGTGGAGACAGCGGTAAACGAGTTTATCAGGATGAGAGAGAAAGAACTTGATGCCTGACGGCAATGTGTTATAGGTAATCGGAATAAAATCATTCACCCAAACACTGCACCCGGGAATGGTTATTAATTGCTCGTCACGGGTTGAAAGGAGAAGTCTTATGCATAAACTGAGCATATCGGACCTTCAGGACATCAGAGACAGAAACAGGGCGACATTCACGCTCAGAAAGGGCGTATGCCGGGCCAAGGTCACCGTGCACATGGGGACATGCGGCATCGCGGCGGGCGCGAGGAGTGTCATGACCGCGCTGATGAATGAGATCATGCGCTCCGGGCAGGAGGACATCGTGGTCAAGGCCGCCGGCTGTGGAGGTCTTTGTTCCCGGGAGCCAATGGCTGTCATTGAACTGCCGGGGAGTCCTCCCGTTATTTACGGCGGTCTTAATGAGGAGAAGATCAAGGAGATATTCAGAGAACACATAATGGGCGGGAAACCCGCGGAGCGATATGCGGTGGCGCTTGGAAGCGGGATCGTATTCTAAAAAACAGTGTCAGTTTCGAGTGTCAGAGTCAGAAGACCTTTTACCGACACTAAGCACTGACACTTAAAATTAAAAAAAGGAGGCAGGCATGGAAACCGCGGTTCGTACACACGCAATGCTTTGCGGCGGTACAGGCTGTATGGCGAGCGGGGCGATGAAGGTCAAGGCCGCCATGGAAGATGAATTCAGAAAAAAAGGTATCCAGGATGAAGCGAAAGTCGTCCTCTCCGGATGCAACGGTTTCTGCGCGAAGGGACCTGTTATGGCCGTGTATCCGGACGAGACATTTTATCAAAACATAAGGGCTGAAGATGTCCCCTCCCTGGTCGAAGAACATTTCCTCAAAGGGAGGCCTTATCAGAAACTGGCATTCAAGGAACAGGAGAAAAAGGTCGCCATCCCCTCCATACACGATATCCCTTTCTTCAAACACCAGGTGCTTGTGGTGCTTAAAAACAAAGGCCTTATCGACCCGGAGAGGATCGAAGATTATATAACGATGGACGGGTATAAAGCGCTTTCTAAGGCATTGACCCTGATGAAGCCTGAAGAGATCGTAAAGGTGGTATCGGACTCCGGATTGCGGGGAAGGGGAGGGGCGGGTTTCCCCACGGGAAAGAAATGGGAGCTCGGCCTTAAGATCAAGGCCGAAGAGAAGTTTGTCGTATGCAACGGCGATGAGGGCGACCCCGGAGCGTTTATGGACAGGTCTGTCATGGAAGCAGACCCTCATGCGGTGATCGAAGGGATGATAATCTGCGGCATCGCTACCGGATCACACAAGGGATACATCTATGTCAGGGCCGAATACCCGCTCGCCGTGAAGCGTCTCCAGATAGCAATCGACCAGTGTTATGAGGCGGGCCTGCTGGGCAATAATATACTCAACTCCGGGTTTGATTTCGACCTGGAGATATACCAGGGC
Source organism: Nitrospirota bacterium (assembly GCA_040756635.1). Lineage (GTDB taxonomy): Bacteria > Nitrospirota > Thermodesulfovibrionia > UBA6902 > UBA6902 > UBA6902. Next base: position 2,955 of record JBFLYJ010000050.1, on the reverse strand, counting down.
GCAGGCGCATTCGTCTGCGGAGAGGCCACCGCGCTGATGCGTTCCATAGAAGGAAAACGCGGCATGCCGAGGCCCAAGTTGTGGCGTTCCGCTGTCAAGGGCCTCTGGGACAAGCCCACGGTCCTGAACAATGTCGAGACCTTTGCAAATATACCGCAGATCATATTAAACGGCGCCGGGTGGTACAGGAGTCTCGGTACCGAGAAAAGCGCCGGGACAAAGGTCTTTGCGCTTACAGGCGCCGTAAATAATGTCGGACTGGTCGAAGTCCCTATGGATACCACCCTAAGAAAGATCATCTTTGATATAGGCGGCGGTATCGACAGGAAGGGGAGAAAATTCAAGGCGGTCCAGCTTGGAGGCCCCTCGGGCGGCTGCATCCCTGAGGCATACCTCGACATCCCGGTCACGTACGAAGCGATCCAGCAGAGCGGCGCTATCGTGGGGTCAGGGGGAATGGTTGTCATGGACACCAGCACCTGCATGGTCAGTACGGCAAAGTTCTTTCTCGAATTTACTGCGGACGAATCATGCGGGAAGTGTACACCATGCAGGATCGGTACAAGACTTATGCATGACCTGCTTATTGATATTTGTGAAGGCAGGGGGAAAAAAGGCGACATAGAGATGCTTGAGGAGATGTCAGAGACGATCATATCAGCTTCCCTCTGCGGCCTTGGCCAGTCCGCGCCTAATCCCGTGCTCTCGACGATACGGCATTTCAGGCAGGAGTATGAAGCGCATATAGAAGACAAGTGGTGTGCGGCAGGGGTATGCAGTGACCTCTGCACTTTTTATATAGATGAACAGCAATGCAAGGGCTGCGGCGCGTGCATGAGGGCGTGTCCTTCACAGGCTATTGAGGGGGAAAAGAAAAAGCCCCACAAGATCCTTCAGAGCGCGTGCCTGCATTGCAGGACCTGTGTGGATACCTGTAAATTCAATGCGATAAAGATCCTTCCCGCTTCAGCCAGGAACGCAAACGAGGCTGACCTGAAATATATGGCAGGAATGGCGGTAGAAAGTAATGTAAGTGTTGGTGTCAGTGAATAGTGTCGGTACGGGTATTGCTATTACACTGACACTGTCACATGCACTAATCACTGAATAATCGGAGGTGTAACATGATCGAGCTGACCATAAATGGAAGAAATGTAGGTACAGAAAAGGGGAACACTGTCCTTCAGGCCGCATTGGGAAACGGGATCAAGATACCTAATCTCTGCTATGACAAAAGGATTGAGGTGTACGGCGGATGCAGGCTCTGTATTGTGGAGATCGAGGGGCAGAAGAAACTTGAGGCCTCATGCGCGACTCTGGCGACCGAGGGAATGGTAGTGCATACGGACACGCCGAGGGTCCGGAAGATACGCCAGAATGTGCTAGAGTTCATGCTGGTGCATCATCCTCTTGACTGCCCTGTCTGCGATAAGGCCGGAGAGTGTGATATACAGGAGCTGGTGTACGAATACGGCAGGCCGGAGGGGCGGTTCTTCAGAGAGAGAAAGCACGCGCTGCCTGATACCAAGGGCCCGCTCGTAGAATTGAATGCCAACAGATGCGTATTGTGCGGCAAGTGCGTCAGGCTCTGCTCCGAATATCAGGGGCAGGGGGCGCTCGGACTGATCGGCAGGGGGTTTCCCACCGTGGTCCAGCCGGCGTTCGGCGAGGCGCTTAAATGTGATTACTGCGGACAATGCATTGATGTATGCCCGACGGGCGCGCTTCTGAGCAAGTCCTTCAAGTTCAAGGCACGGCCCTGGTCGCTTGAGGAAAAGGACACTATATGCCCGTTCTGCGGCTGCGGCTGCACGCTTACGCTCGGGACAATAGATGGAAAGATAGTCAGATCAAAAGGGACGGCGGGCAAAGGCGTAAATGACGGCGACCTCTGCGGTCGGGGAAGGTTCGGCGTGGATTATATTTACAGCAAGGACCGCCTGAAATCTCCGATGATCAGGCAGGGGGACGAATTCGTTGAGGCCTCCTGGGACGAGGCGCTTGACTATATAAGCGAAAACCTGGAATACCTGATCAATGCGCACGGCCCGTCATCTGTAGGGGCCATAGGCTCGCCCAGATGCACAAATGAAGACAATTTCGCTCTGCAGAAGTTTATGCGTACTGTGATCGGATCGGAGAATATCGATTCGTCCTCTGCCTTCGGCTACGGCATCGCGGAGAAGGCCTGGAATACGGCCTTCGGTCTGAGCGGCCACAGGATCAATATGAAATACCCTCTCGGCAAAGAGGTGCTCCTTGTTGTCGAGTCAGACCCGTGTACCACGCATCCGGTCTTCGGGCTGAATATCCTGCAGGCTAAGAGACAGGGCGCAGGGCTTATCGTTGCCGACAGCAGAGAGACAAAGCTGACAAGGCACAGTTCACAGTGGTCGAAGATCAGGCAGGGGAGCGGAGTGGCATTTCTTAACGGTATGATGAGGGTCATTATAGAGAGAGGACTTTATGATAAGGAAACAGTCTCACGGACTGACGGATATTCAGACCTTCTGGAGACCCTGAAAGTATATACCCCGGAGGCGGTATCTGAGATGACAGGGATTACAGCGGAAGAACTGATTGCCGCGGCTGAGACATTTGCCAAAGCCAGGACAAGGATGCTCACGCTGTCGATCGGTGTTTCTGATAACACTAAGGGCATAGATACGGTCCTGGCGGCTGCAAATCTTATCAATCTCCTTGGGGAGTCTCCGGACGCGCTGCAGATACCGGCAGAATACGCGAATACATTTGGACTGTACCAGATGGGTGTTCGTCCGGACCTTGCGCCGTTGCAGGAGACGCCGGGAGATCAGGGAACAGGCCTGCCTGATATGCTCTATGAACCGTATTCACTCAAGGCCCTTTATATAATGGGATCAGACCCTGCGGCCACGGTCCCGGAAAAGGCGAATATAATCCACTCACTGAAATCGCTGTTCCTTCTGGTGGTGC
>JBFLYJ010000005.1:7841-23864 GCA_040756635.1 Nitrospirota bacterium | reverse complement strand
AGGATGCGGGACGAGAATGAGACGAAAATACTGTATCATCTCTGCTTTGCATTATTATGCATTCACTAAGGTATTGCCATAAATACTTATTAAGCACGCATGTCCACTTCAAATATTTACCGGACACTTATGATTGAGATCATTAAATAGAAAAGATAAAAAATATGGAGAGAAGTTCAGATGAGGGAGAAAGAAGAATTACCTGCGAGCTGATATATAGTCATGCATTGCCCGGGCAGCACGCTTTCCCGCGCCCATCGCGCTGATGACAGTGGCGGCCCCGGTAGAGATGTCTCCGCCTGCGAAGATACCGGGAATGTTTGAGGCACCGTTTTCATCGACTTCAATATAGCCTGCTCCCCACAGCTTGAGTCCATCGACCGATCTCACCAGTATGGGGTTTGAGGTCTGGCCAATTGCCATGATGACCTGATCAACGTCAAGGATTATTTCCTCTCCGGAACATTCAGGCCTTCTCCTGCCGGACGCGTCAGGTTCGCATAGCACCATTTTGTCACACTTCATGGCCGTTACATAGCCTCTTTCGTCTCCGACGATCTCCTTTGGATTTGTGAGCATTACGAGCTCGATACCCTCTTCTTTTGCGTGCTCCACCTCTTCAAGCCTGCATGGCATCTCGGTCTCAGTCCTTCGGTAGACTATGTACACCTTTTCAGCGCCAAGACGCATGGCAGTGCGTGCAGCGTCCATCGCGACATTGCCCCCGCCGATGACCGCTACCTTTTTGGCCTTCTTCACAGGCGTATCGAATTTGGGGAACTGTTCCGCCTTCATCAGGTTTACTCTCGTAAGAAATTCGGAGGCAAAATACACGTTATTAAGGTTCTCACCGGGGATCGACATGTATTTTGGAGACCCTGCGCCGACGCCGATGAATACTGCCTTGAACCCTTCCTCAAAAAGCTCCTTAACGGTCTGGGTCCTTCCCACGACCCAGTTGACCTTTATCTTTACGCCGAGGCTTTTTACATATTCGATTTCCCGCTGGATTATCTTCTTGGGAAGCCTGAATTCCGGTATGCCGTACACAAGGACACCGCCCGCTTCATGAAGGGCCTCATATATGGTTACTTCATAGCCGAGCTTTGCGAGGTCGGCAGCTACTGTTAATCCTGCAGGGCCCGCACCTACCACGGCCACCTTATGACCGTTTGGAGTTATCTGCGGAGGCGGTTCGGAAAGACCCTTTTTCGCCTCATAATCAGCGCAGAACCTCTCGAGCGCGCCGATGGCTATGGGTGTTTTTTTCTTTCCCAGAATACAGCGGCCCTGGCACTGGTTTTCCTGGGGACATACCCTGCCGCATACTGCCGGAAGCATATTGTACTGCCTGATGATCCCGAGGGCCCCGGTAAAATCGGTGTCTCTTATGGCGGCGATAAACGCGGGGATATTGATCTCAACGGGGCATCCTTCGACACACTTCGGCTTTTTGCACTGCAGACAGCGCTTTGCCTCCTTTACCGCCTGCTTGTCGGTAAGGCCGAGGGCCACTTCCTTGAAATCCCTGCTCCTTTTCTTCGGGTCTCTTGCTCTCATGATTTAAAAAAAGTTCCAACTGTTCCAGCTGCTTGAGCCGTTTCAACCGTTCAAGCGGTTCAAGCAGTTCAAACGGTTTTATTCTTACAATTCCCTTTGCATTTCTTCTTTTTGAACAGGGCCATCGCCTTCTGTTCTTCTTCCCTGTAGAATCCCAGCCTGTTGGCGAGTTCCTGGAAGTCCACCTCATGAGCGTCAAACTCAGGGCCCTCTATGCAGGCGAACCTAGTCTTCCCTCCCACATTGACCCTGCACGCTCCGCACATGCCTGTGCCCTCAACCATTACAGGATTGAGGCTAACGAGTGTTTTAACATTATATGGTCTGGTAAGTTCCGCTACCGCCTGCATCATACGTATCGGGCCTACCGCTATCACTATGTCCACCTTTGACCTGTCCATAACTTCTTTTAATGCCTCTGTCACAAGCCCTTTTCTTCCTGAACTTCCGTCATCCGTTGTAAGAAGGACTTCGTCAGCGAGTTTCGTGAACTTGTCTCCCCATACAATGAGTTCTTTGTTTCTCGCACCGAGGATTACGGTGACATTGTTGTTCTTTTTCTTCAATCCGGTGAGAATGGGATACAGGGTGGCTGATCCGATGCCTCCTCCCACCAGTACGCAGTGGCCATAGTCCAAAATCGGTGTAGCGTGCCCAAGGGGACCGACTATGTCCCGGATCGACTTCCCGGTCTTCAGGGTACCGAGTTCCTCGGTAGTCTTGCCTATTTTCTGAAAGAGAAGGGTTATGGTCCCTTTTTCACTGTCGGAGTCCGCTATTGTCAGAGGGATCCTTTCCCCCTTTTCATTAATGCGCAGGACCACGAAGTTTCCTGCCTGATGGTGCGACGCAATGTACGGCGCATCGATTATCATCGCGTCTACCTGCGGGGCAACAGTCTCTTTTTTCAGTATCTTGTACATAATGTTACCGTTAAATAACAGGCCAAAGTTGTTTGGCTACTTCTGGAGTTCTTGAATGAAAACCTGCAGCGCAGTCGGCCGGTCATGCAGAAATACTAAAAAGGCCTTTTACCGCATCCACTGTTCTATAATCAAGCGTGGGTATTATAGCAAATATATATTTTAAAAATCATGCCTGTCGGGAAAAAATCGGTGACGAGGCAAAGATAAAGATTTTTCTTGCATTTTAGATCGATTTAACTGACAATGAATATACCGGATATTCTGATACTGGCGTCAGCGACTTGTCAGAAAGAATGCCGTTGCCGCTGTATATGGCTGGTATCCATAAATAATTAATACGGTCGGCAGGACCTTGCGCAGTCCCTCTTGCCGTTCCATTAATAAAACAGCCACTTTATCTGCAGCGCATGTAATTGGATAAACGAAGAGACGAGCGGGAGAACAGCTATTGCCTAGAAACAGGAAATCACCTGCAGTAAAACCTCTGAAACAATCACTTAAAGATATAATCATCAGGATATGTATGGGCACGGGAGGAATGGCCGCGGGAAGCCGGGAGGTAACGGACGCGTTTCAGTCTGAACTCAGGGCACGGGGTCTTAAGGCCGCACTCATAAATAAATGTGTGACAAAGACCGGCTGCAGGGGTTTCTGCGCAAAGGACGTGCTGGTAGACATTATCATTGACGGCGATAAGACCACTTACCAGTTCGTTGATCCTCAAAAAGCGGCCCGTATCGTTGAAGAACATATCATCAACGGACGTCCTGTTAAAGAGTTTCTTGTAGGACCGGAGTATTACGCCTTCCATAACAGGGAAACCAAGGTGCTTCTCAAGCAGTGCGGTGAGATTGATCCTGAAGATATTAATGCCTATATCGCGATCGGCGGCTACAGCGGACTGGAAAAGGCGCTCGCGCAGACCCGTTTCGAGGTGAGGGAGGAAATAAAGGCCTCCGGACTGCGCGGCCGGGGCGGCGCCGGGTTTCCTACCGGACTGAAGTGGGAGTTCTGCAGTATGTCGAGGGTGACGGTCAAATATCTGATCTGTAATGCTGACGAAGGTGATCCCGGCGCATTCATGGACAGGGCGGTCATAGAAGGCAACCCTCATTCGGTGCTCGAAGGTATGATCATCGGCGGTTACGCCATCGGCGCGAAAGAAGGGTTTATATACATACGCGCGGAATACCCCCTGGCAATAGAGAGACTGAAGATCGCTATCAGCGCGGCTGAGCAAAGCGGGTTTGTCGGCAAAAATATCCTCGGCAGCGTATTTGATTTCCATATAACAATAAAGCAGGGTGCGGGCGCCTTTGTCTGCGGGGAGGAGACGGCCCTGATCGCGTCTATCGAGGGGAAGCGGGGAATGCCCCGCTCCAAACCCCCGTTCCCGGTATCTAAAGGACTTTGGGGCAAACCGACCGTGGTCAATAACGTAGAAACCCTGGCGTCGGTCCCCGTGATCATGCTCCAGGGCGCAAAATGGTATTCATCCATCGGCACAGAAAAGAGCAAGGGCACAAAGATATTCGCCCTGACAGGAAACATTATGAATACAGGGCTTATAGAGGTGCCGCTCGGGATCACGCTCAGGGAGATTATTTATGATATAGGAGGAGGATGCGCCAAAGGCCGCCGTTTCAAGGCAGTGCAGACAGGCGGGCCTTCAGGCGGCTGCATTCCGGAATCTCACATCGATATGCCGGTCGATTATGAGACACTGAATGAAGTCGGCTCCATGATGGGTTCGGGCGGAATGGTCGTCATGGACAACACTTCCTGCATGGTGGACATGGCAAAGTTTTTCCTGGCGTTTACCACAAATGAGTCATGCGGCAAATGCCTCCCCTGCCGGCTGGGAAACAAACGGCTTTATGAAATCCTCGACCGGATCACGAAGGGACAGGGGAAGAGCGGCGACATCGAGTTTCTTCTGTCACTCGCGGAGGACATCAAGATATCATCCCTCTGCGGTCTGGGCCAGACAGCGCCGAACCCGGTCATTTCGACGATCAGGTTTTTCAGGGACGAATATGAAGCACATATTCATGAAGGCCGATGCCCGGCGGGTGTATGCAAGGCATTCCGCAAATATATGATCGATCCGAAAATCTGCAAAATGTGCGGCAAGTGTTATAAGGCCTGTCCTTCCGAGGCAATTGAATGGAAGAAGAAACATCCCGCTAACCTGATGAAGGACGTGTGTATCAAATGCGGGATCTGTTATGAGGTTTGCCCGTTTGGGGCGATAGTATAAGATCCAGCCGTTTGAACTGCTTGAACCGCTTGAACGGTTCAGACGGATCAAACGGTTCAAGCGGTTGAAACTGTTATTTGTATAGGGAGGTCACTTTGTCGGACCGTAAAGTCAAGATCAAAATAAACGGCATTGAGGTCTGCTGCAACAGGGGGGATACGATCCTCAGGGCAGCCAGAGACGCAGGCGTGAGGATCCCCACGCTGTGCCATGACGACAGGCTTGAACCATATGGCGGGTGCAGGCTCTGCAGTATCCAGGTAAAGGGTGTCCCAAGGCTGCTTCCCGCGTGTACTACTCCCGTTGCCCGCAAGATGGAGGTCATCACCGAGAGCGAAAAGATCACGAGGATACGGAAGAGGATAGTTTCCCTTATGCTCTCTAACCATCCCAATGACTGTATGAGGTGCGAAAAGGCCGGTGAATGCGCGCTGCAGGACCTTGCCTATGAGTACGGAGTCGACGGCAGCGAATACGGAGGCGAGAGATGGGACCTCCCGATAAGACAGGCCAACCCTTTCATCGTTTATGATCCGAACAAGTGCGTGACATGCGGGAGATGCATACGGATCTGTAATGAGGTCGTGATGGCAGGCACTATAGACTGGGCCGGAAGGGGCTTTCATACGTATCCCGATACGGCATTCAGGAAGCCCAGAAACCTGTCGACCTGCGAGTTCTGCGGCCAGTGCGTATCCACCTGCCCTACCGGTGCGCTGACCGACAAAAAAGCCCGTGGGAAAGGACGGGTCGCCGACGTCAAGAGGGTCAAGACCACCTGCGGATACTGCGGAACAGGATGCAATTTTTATCTGAATGTAAGAGACGGCAAGGTCGTCAGGGTCACATCCGACCTCGAGGCCCCGGTCAATCAGGGAAACCTCTGCATCAAGGGGCGATACGGATACGATTACATTCACAGCGCGGACCGGATAAAGACCCCCCTCATCAGAAGGGGCGGCAGCTTTTACGAGGCCACATGGGACGAGGCGCTGGACCTGGTCGCGGACAAATTTACCGGACTGATAAAAAAATACGGGAACAAGTCCGTGGGCGCGTTTTCATCGTCCAGATGCACGAACGAAGAGAACTTCCTGATCGCGAAATTCGCGCGTGCCGTTTTCAGAAACAATAACGTGGACAACTGCGCCCGGGTCTGACACGCCCCTACCGTGGCCGGTCTGGCCACCAGCCTGGGGGCGGGAGCAGCAACCAATTCACTCGCGCAGATGCCGGATATCGATACCCTGTTTCTATTTGGGTCAAATCCCACGGAGGCACATCCCATCGTCTCCATTTATCTCAAGAAGGCGCTCCGCAAAGGGGCCAGACTTGTTGTGGCTGACCCCAGAAAGACCTGGATGGCAAAACGGGCTGACGTCTGGCTCAACCTTCGGCCTGCAACCAACATCGCCCTCCTCAACGGCCTTATTCATGTGATACTGAGGGAAGGATGGGAGAACAAGGAATTCATCGCAAAGCGCACGGAGGGTTTTGAGGAATTAAGGCAAAAAGTGCAGGAGTACGATCTCGCGAGGGTGGAAGAACTGACCGGTGTTCCAAAAGGTCATATAATAAAAGCCGCGCACCTTTATTCACACGCTGATAAAGCGATGATAGTTTACGGGCTCGGAGTGACCGAGCACAGGACAGGTACAGAGAACGCGATGGCTATCGCAAACCTCGCCCTCGTCTGCGGGCAGATAGGCAGACCGTCGACCGGAATAATGGCGCTCAGGGGGCAGAATAATGTCCAGGGCGCGTCCGACCTCGGGCCGCTGCCAGCCACATTCCCCGGATACCAGCCAATTGCAGACCCCGTAGCCCGGGAGAAGTTCGAGAAGGCGTGGGGAGTTCCGATGTCCTCCGAGGCCGGACTCAAGTCTGTCGAGATGCTCGAAAAGGCGTGCGAGGGGAAGTTTAAGGGGATATATATACTCGGTGAAGACCCGGCCCAGACCGACCCGAATGTCAACGAAGTAAAGAAGGCCCTGAAATCCCTCGAATTCCTTGTAGTGCAGGACATCTTTCACACAGAGACCACGAAGCACGCGCATGTCATACTGCCCGGCTCCAGCTTTGCCGAGAAGGACGGCACGTTCACCAACGGAGAGCGCAGGGTCCAGCGCATACGAAAGGCGATTAAACCCTTATCAGGGAAGGCTGACTGGGAAGTAATCTGTGAGATCGCTTCACGAATGGGTTATCCGATGAAATATAATAACCCCTCCGAGATCATGGACGAGATCGCGAGTCTGACGCCGATATACGGCGGTATAAGTTACGACCGTCTTGAGAGAGAAAGCCTGCAGTGGCCCTGCCCCACAAAAAACCATCCCGGCACCACCACGCTATATACAGACCTTTTCTCGCGGCCGGGCGGTCTGGCAAGATTCATGGCACTTGACCAGACACCTTCCGGCGAGGTCCCGGATGAAGAATATCCTTATGTGCTCATCACCGGAAGGATACGCGAGCACTACAATAACGGCTCCATGACAAGAAGGGTAAAGGGGATAATGGAGATAGTGCCTGAAGAGCTGATCGAGATAAGCGCCGAAGACGCGGCAAAGCTTAAGATCAAAAGCGGGGACAGGGTGAAGGTATCATCAAGAAGAGGCAGGATCAGGGTAAAGGCAAAGGTCACCGACCGTTCACAGCCGGGCAGCGTATTTCTCACCTTCCACTTCCCGGAGGCGCTTACGAACCTGCTGACCTCCGAGCACAAAGACCCCATCACCGGGACACCGGAGTACAAGTCGTGCGCGGTGAATATAGAGAAGTAGGGTTACGCTGAAAATAATAAATATACTGATGCACGAATTACTGTACTATTCTGACGCTCAAGTGATAGGTAATAGCCGCATGAGTATAATGTACTGTTAGCTATTATTAAATGCAATAACATGTATCTGGAAGACCAAATAGTTTTAATAACTAATCCTCAAGAATTTACAAGATTATGCAATTCTATTTTTACTTGTGTCTACGGAGAGGAGTTTCAGATAATTGACGGAACTCAAAGTGATGAAGGGAACGATGGTTATGTACGTTCAGAAAAAAGAATATTTGCTATCTACTGCCCTATTAAACCTGAAAAAAGGACAGACACTGATTACTTTGGAAAAATAAAGAGCGATATGCATAAAGCCGCATCGCTTCGTGATCAGGGCAAATTTATTATAGAACGATGGACATTTATTACTCCTCGGAAATTAAGCACTGATTTAATTGCCAAAATGTATAAACTTGGAGTTGACTATGGGTTTATTGCGAACCATCTTGAGTCTACATATCTCGCTAATGAACTTTATAAGAACCCTCATTTATTTGAAGCATTTCCTCAATTCCACAGTCCCCGTATCGATAGTAAATTAGACGAAATCCTAACTTATGTTAAACAGTCACAAAAGGATGCAGCGGTAACCGATGTTCCTACGCATGGTACTACTTTTGCTGAGTCAAGGGCTGAAGAAGATAGTCCCGATAATAAACGGGTTATTGAGTTACGGACTAATATCCCGACAGATAAAACTAAGAAAGAACTAAAAACAATTTACTATAAGACACAGGATGACGTGGCTCAGCTTAATGCTTTGATTGGTGTTCTGGAGTTATTTGACCTTTTAGAGGATGATCCTTTAGATATGATAGAACTATGCAAATCAGGAGTTACTCTAACTGAGAAGTTTGGAAGTGATCGGTTTAAAGCGTACTTTCTTGCTCAAAAAGCATCCTTCTTATCGATTATTTATATTAACGAAGATATGAGAATGTATTTTTCCATAATGAGTTCAAACCTAATCGGCATTCCGTTTGTTACTGAAGCTCAGCGGCAAACCACTCTTAACCGCTTGAGACATCTTCAAGAAGAATATAATTCCAATTTTAATGCCGCTCTTGAACTTACAACTAAGAAAAAAGACATTCTAATGTTGGCAGGAGTGTTGCTCTTGATTGGCAATGCGGCAGGTCAACGTGGTTTATCATATCGTAATATGAAGGTTGCTGATAGATATCAATACGAAAAATCTCTCTGCAAGCGAAGCCTTCTCTTGGCTAAAGACATTTATTCTGAAATTAAGGACGAGGAAGGCCTAGCAAACGCCCTTCATAATCTTGCCAATCAAATAAGATTCTTTGACGAGCAAGATGAGGCATTAGCACTAACAAAAGAATCTATAGAACTTGCGAAAAAAATAAACAATAAAATACTAATGCAGAAAGCAATTTGGCTTGAAGAAACAATTATATCTGGTGTAATTCCAGATTACGTACACGGTGAAAAAAGGAAACCAACTGAATAGCTAACAACGGCATACCTTTAGACGATTAAAGGTCAAGCATCTCCCGTAGATGTATCTTGAAACTCTTTGCAAGCTATACAACGAGTATTCCAGACTGGCAATCGCATTAAGAGCGCCGAAGATCGGAATTGCGAAAGTGTAAAAGCGGACTGGATTCCGGCTCAAAGGACTGACGGAATGACGATGTCAAACTGGATTCCCGCCTGCGCGGGAATGACGCTCTCTCTCAACAACTCCCTATCTGCCGAGCAGTTTTTTCATTTCTTCACCCGCCTGCTCAGCCAGGCCCTCGACCGCTTCTCCGGCCTCGCTGCCTATCTGTTTCTGAAGCTGCCCCTTCATTTCATCAATCCCCTTCCCCAGATACTTTTCGACGCCGGCCTGCGCGACTGCAAGGCCCGCTTCTTTTACGAGTTCCAGGATTATATCAGACGCTATGTCCCCCGGAGGCGCTCCACCCTTGCCGAGATTTGTGAGTTCGATGCGCTGCATTTTGACAACCATAGGCTCCTTCATGACTGGGGTGCGTACATTGATTTGGCCGTCCGAAATTTCAAGGCGGCGTATAAGGAGTTTTACCCCTGACTTGTCTTTCTGTTTTTCCTTCGTCCCTTTGCCCTGAGACCGTTTGACGTTCTCATTTATCGCGTTGATATTTGCGCGGCCGGATTCATTAATCTCATAGGTCACGTGCGGCCTTGAGACCAGGACCCGGTCGATGATGATTACGTCCTTCGTTACGGAAGCGGGGTCTATTTTAACGCTGATATCTTCCAGGACAAAGACGTTAGGCGAGGAAAAGCCGGAGGGGTTGGATATCTTCAGCGACCTGACTGATCCTTCTCCGGATTTCAGTTTTATCCTGACAGATGATACATCTACGCCGGTCTGCGTAGTCTCTGACCCGTAATGCTCGATCGCGGCCGCAACGATGCGGTCAAGCGAGGTCAGGAAAAGGACAAGTGCCCCGATCAGGATAGCTGCGATAATTCCGAAAATAATGAGATTCTTTTTCATGCAAGCGCTCCCTCAGAAAAAAATATTCAGATAGCTCAATTATAGAACAGTCCCGGGGAAAATCAAATAAGAAATAAGACATGCCCTGCCATATAAAGGCCCTCTTCTCTTGTCATCCTCATTTTACTCTGCGATAATGGTAATGAGAATGGATGAATTGGAGAAAGCATTTGATAAGGTACGTTCACACTTGAAATAAGAATAAAACCTCACTGCAAAAGACCTGACACCAATGTTCCTATGCATTTAAAAACGGACCACCGCATTTCAGCAGGCGGAAAAATCCTCCGGCATCTGCTTGCCGGGGCCATCTGTGCCGCCGTCTCCACTGCAGTGATGTGGGTCATAATCTCCTGGATGTCAGTCACTGCCCCGGATGTCAGGGAGAGAATTATTATCATGGCCTTCTGGATATCTGTCGGAGCATTTATGGCAGGCGCGTTTATGGGCTTCGGTCGCCGGGACCATGAAGGGGCGCTTGGTTATTTCCCGTCACTTATTATCGCGGCCCTTGCGGGCATCCTGTTTGGTTTTGTCCTCTATAGAGCGTTCCTGTTTCTGGGATTATCCGTCTACGACGGTGATCTGTCATCAGTGTGGTTGCTGCTCGGCACAGGCACGCTCTTCGGTGTTATCGGGTGGGGTAATGTTCTCGGTTGGATATCGGCAAAGAAGACCGGGACAAAAGACAGCCCGCCGCGGTGATTTGCACGGCCGGAACCCCGCATTCATATCTTTTCTCGTGACAAACGACAATGGGAAGTTTATAATTTCTTATCCAGGGATCGGCTGTTGGGCTGTTCCCGTTCCACCTAGTATAAATATCGTTATCAGTTGGAGAAATTGTTATGAAAAAATCCTTCAGCCGCAGCCCATTGCAGCTTGCCATAACGATAATTCTTATTACCATGATATTTCCTGCCTGTAAGCCCAGCACGAAAAAAATCGATGAGGTCATTTTTTATAATGGGCCGAACTACAAACTGAAACTGGTTCGCTACCACGAGAATCTTCCATTTCATTATGTAGGAGAGGTATTTCGCGTTCTGTGCTCCTCTGCTCAGACAGCAAACTCGCCGGAGCACAAGACGCAGGATCGAGGTTGGGTAACGTTAGGGAATGGTGGTGCAATCGGATCAAAAAGCGCAGATGAGCTGGTTGAGCGTGAACGTGCGAATTATCATGTTCAGGATGATCTGACTTTAGTGACAACGGGCAAAGTCCTCAGAGTGAGCTTCAATGCCTGCGGGACTTTCCATAATTGGGATCCGACAACCCTGCCGGCTAATTTAATTGATCCTGTGGAGAAACCTTCTTATTGTGCCCCAGCCGGAACAGCGGATTGTCGGTACTATGACTTTGAAGGTGACCGTGAACCAATCTATGAAGACGTCCAAACCAGCCCGGAGGGCAAAGTTTCATTTAAAGTATCCTCCAAGACTTTTAAGGACATTAAAGCTCTTATCGTAAACAGCTCAGATTTTGGAAAGACCTGGTCATACACTGTTATAAATCAGTAATCAAGGCGTGACACAGCTTGTTCGTTGGGATTTACGCTGCATTGAACATTTCTCATGCAGCATTCATGACTTTTCTATGACCATCCTCCGGTTATTTCACTGATGAAGGGAAAAAGCTGTATAATTATTACCATATCATTAAAATCACGGGAGCAGTAATAATCTGGGGTCATCTTGTGTAAATAATAGTGCAGAATATACTCTCTGCATTATGGGTGAGTGAAAGTATCCCCTCCCCCTTGACGGGGGAGGGCGTGGGTGGGGGTGACATAACCTTTGCATAATAGAGCCAGACAGTTGAGGCAAAGATTAACTGATGCGGAACAACGGATATGGGATCACTTGAGAATGAAACAGATGGAAGGATTGAAATTCAGAAGACAACAGCCAATAGACCATTACATCGTTGATTTTGTTTGTTTTGAAAATCGTTTGATTATAGAAATAGACGGGGGGGCAGCATGCGGGAAATGAAAAAGATCTGGAGAGAGACGGCTTTCTTGCAAAGAGCGGATTTAAAGTATTGAGATTCTGGAACAATGATATATTTACAAATATTGAGGGCGTCCTGGAGGTTATCAGAAAAAATTGTCTGGAAACACCCTCCCCCTCACCCCCTCCCGTCAAGGGAGGGGGAAACGCAAATGGCATTCACAGGAATGCCTGAAGAACTATAATTTGATATGACCAATTACGGACTAACAAAAAAAATATTCTGGGCAATTATGATGCTGACAGCATGTTATATTTCCCCTGCATATGCAATTGACAGGATGAGTCTCATTGTCGATATAGACATCGGGCAATCTCAGATAAGGGGTATTTCTAAGATGAATGTTACCGCGGGAAAAGATGTTGTCCTGCAGACAGGCGCGCTCGCGATTGAAGGGATCCTTCTCAATGGCGTGCCTGCTGATTATGCTGCTGAGGATGGATCAGTCAGGATTACGCCCGGTTCCGACGGTGAGCTGGCAATCAGGTATACCGGAATATTTAAAGAGCACGGGACATCACATGGCGCGGATGACCCGCGGGTTGAGAACATCATAGATCAGAGGGGCGTCTCGCTTACTAACATCTGGTACCCGGTATATGAAGGACTGATCTATTATGACCTGAAGGCATCGTTTCCGTCAGGCTATACCGCTGTCTCGGAGGCGGAGGAGATAACGAGTGAAGAGAAAGGCGGGAAAATCGAATATCATTTCCTCTTCCCTTATCCTGTGGACGGGATCAATCTCGTCGCGTCCGACAAATATTCCATCTTCAGCGACAGGTTTAGAGACATCGAACTATACGCGTACTTTCTCCCTGAGAACATCGATCTGGCGGTGAACTATCTTGAGTATACGAAAAAATATCTGCGCATGTACGAGGACCTTATCGGGATGTTCCCTTTCAGGAGATTTTCCATTGTCGAGAACTTCCTGCCGACCGGTTATTCAATGCCAACGTACACCCTGTTGGGAAGTACGGTGGTAAAGCTGCCGTTCATCACGAGCACGTCGCTGGGACATGAGATACTACATCAGTGGTTCGGCAATTATGTCTATATAGATTATGAAGCAGGCAACTGGTCGGAAGGACTGACCACGTATCTTGCCGATCATCTCTACAGGGAGCAGGAAGGTGAGGGCTGGAAATACAGGAAGCAGATACTTGTCGATTACAGGAGTTACGTCAACGCGGAGAATGATTTTACTCTTAAATCCTTTGTCGGCAGGGTCGACCGGTCTTCACGTACAGTGGGGTACGGCAAGTCGGCCATGGTATTTCACATGCTGAGAAACCTTGTGGGCGATGAAGTCTTTTATAAATCATTAAAGGACTTCATCGGAGGTTACCGTTTCAGGAAGGCCTCCTGGGACGATATCAGGACGTCCTTTGAAGAGAAGTCAGGACAGGACCTGGGCTGGTTCTTTAAACAATGGCTCGACTCGACAGGGCTTCCTGAACTTATGCTGAAGGGCGCTGAACTGAAACAGTCAGGGTTAAATTTCAAGCTTGCCCTCCGGGTAGAACAGGGGGAGGTCGTTTATAAAATGAAAGTACCGGTCACCCTGCACTTTAAGGACAGGACACAGACCGAGACATATCCCGTTGACGCCAAAGAGAGTTCGTTTGATCTTGATTTGACGGACAAACCGCTCAAGATTGTGCTGGATGAAAATTATGACGTTGCGAGGGTCATCACAAAAGAAGAGTATCCGCCTGTGATCGCGAGACTGCTTGGAGACGATAAAATAATAATTGCCCTCCCTGAGCAGGGGAAGGAAATTTATGAAAGCGTCATAACCGATTTCGAGAGTCAGGGGGCCGCCGCGAAGCCCTCAGGTGAAATAACCGTATCCGATATAGAAGCTAATACTATCGTAATCTTGGGAGCGGACAACCCTCTTGTGCTGAGGTTGTGCGGAACGCTTGCCCGTGAGGACGCCGGGTTCTATTTGATAATGAAAGACAACCCCTGGAATCCGGAGAAGGTCATAGCAATTTTTAACGGGACATCAAAAGAAGAAGTCGACGCGGCTTACAGGAAGATATCGCATTACGGAAAATACAGCAGGCTTTCATTTAATCAGGGCACGAACACAAGCAAGGAAATACAGGATACAAAAAGGGGGGTCGTGATGGAAATGCAGCGTGAGGCATCAGCCATTGAGGTATCGGCCATAAAGACGTTGTCGGACGTAATAATGGGAGTCGAGAACAAAAGAATAATTTATGTAGGGGAGATCCATGATGTGTTCGCGCACCACGCGGTCCAGCTTGACGTCATTACAGGCATATATAAAAAGAGCCCGCGGATGGCGATCGGCATGGAGATGTTCCAGCGTCCGTTTCAGAAATCACTCGACAGCTTTATCGCCGGCGATACCACCGAGGCGGAGTTCCTCAAACAGACCGAATACTTTAAGCGGTGGGGTTTTGACTACCCTCTCTACAAACCGATACTCGATTTCGCTAAGGCCGAGAAAATCCCCGTGATAGCGCTGAACCTGCGGAAGGAGATAACCGGGAAGGTGTCGCACGGCGGCATTGATTCACTTTCCGAGGACGAAAAGAAAGAGATACCCACCGACCTTGACTTCTCCGACATGGAGTACAGGGAGCGGCTGAAGGAGATATTCAGCATGCACGACAAATCAGATGAAAAGAACTTCGAGTATTTCTACCAGTCGCAGATACTCTGGGACGAAACCATGTCGCGTTCTGTGGATGAGTTCGTGAAAAACAATCCGGACACTAAAATAGTCGTCCTCGCGGGACAGGGACATCTCAGGTACGGTTCCGGCATACCAAAACGGACATTCAGGAGAAACGGACAGGACTACGCGATCATACTGATCGATGAGGACGTTGAACCTGGCATCGCCAACTATGTGGTCTTCCCCAAGACGGTCGAAGGGGTCACTACTCCCAAGCTGATGGTATTTCTGAAGACGGAAGACGACAGGGTCACCGTGTCCGGGTTCCCCGAGAACAGCGTATCTGAAAAGGCGGGCATTAAGACCGAAGACATTATCCGCTTCGTCGATGACATCGAGGTAAAGAGCGTTGACGATATCAGGATACATCTGCTTTCCAAAAAGTCCGGCGACATCGTTAAGGTCAAAGTAATGAGAAAAGAAAAGGCCGCTGAAAAAGAGATGGTCATCGACGTAACACTGTAAGTCCTCTCCCTATATCCACGGCTGGTGCCGTCAACCGTCAGTAAGTCTCCTTTTCCAGAACTTACTGCCTGCCACAACTGTAACTATTGACGCTATTATGATATACCAGGCTGTCCTGACGCTGAACAGACTAATCAGCTTCCATGCCTCAACGGGATAATGAGATTTCCTGAAAAAGGCCCTGATATTATGACCGTATTCAGACATGGGCTCCTCCTGCACAAGCCATGATAATCCGGGAAAGACCGATGTGTAGCTTTTCACCGCGTCAGGCGTGTTTGAGAGACATAATCCTAAAAAGATCAGGTTAATAATAATGATCCCGGCCAGTATATTGACAGAGCCCTTGTTAACCGGACCGCGCGCAATATGAGGCTTGATACCCATCCCCACCATTAAGACAAAAAAGACACCTGCAAGCCCGTTTATCCCTACGTCCCTGTAGTCCCAGATCCTTCCGGGTATTACCCACTGGATGAATTCATCGATCATGCCGATCAAAAACACGAACAGCGAAGTTGTTACGTATACCGTCCAGTCTCGTATCCGGTGACTGAGCGCCCTGAACAGGCAATATGAAAGGACCCCGAATTCAAGCAGATGAACGGCCTCTTCAGGAATCTTTCTGAGTTGAAGCGCGGTATAGATATAGAACCCGGAGGACGCGGCAAGCCAGATGTACTGGGACTTTGATCTGATGTTTAACCTGAATATGAAAAAATAGAGGAGCGTGGTAAACATTAACACCACAATAAAGAG
>JBFLYJ010000005.1:0-7831 GCA_040756635.1 Nitrospirota bacterium | reverse complement strand
CGTACGTGAAGACGTCCCTGCCGACAGTGTTGTTGACGAACCGCTGGACGCTCCGGGCCACAGGTACGGTACAGAAGATGGCGACGGTGCAGAGGAGTACCCAGAGCCAGGAGGTCCTGTCCCATCCGAGGGGGTCTTTATTGTTTTTTGTCCCGGTATTCACTCAATATATTTTCCGAATTGCCGTAAACCGCCTGACCGAGCGATATCCCTCCGTCATTCGGAGGTACGGTCTGATGAATTAGAGGTTTAAGGCCCCTCTCTTTCAGTCCGTAAAAGGCGCGTTCAAGGAGAAATGAATTCTGGAAGACGCCTCCTGACAGCGCGGCGTACGATGTCCCTGTTTTTTCTTTCAGCTGCACGGCAGTATTCAAGATGATCTCGACTATCGTGTTGTGGAACTTTCTTGAAATCAGTCCGCTCGGCGCGCCTGAACGGACATCATTCACGATCATTTCGATCATCGGCCTCTGGTCAATGACACCGTCCTGCACCGCAAACGGGTATGAAGATGTTTCATCCGAACTGTAGGCAAGCTGCTCCAGCTCTACTGCTGCCTGCGCATGATAGGACACATTTTGCCTCAGACCGATGAGAGAGGCCACGCCGTCAAAGAGTCTCCCCATACTTGTTGTAACGGGCGAGTTAATATCTTTTCTGAGCATATTAACAAGGAACGAAGTTTCCTCCGGAGTAAAAGGGACAGGTCTGATTTCTTCCGCGCCCTCCCCGAATGTTTCGTATAAAAGCGACAGGGCGGTCCTTCGCGGCTCCTTTACCGCTTTGTCTCCTCCCGGCAGTTTGAACCGCCGCAGGTGAAAGGCCCTTTCATAGCCTTCATAAGAGGCCGTCAGTACCTCACCGCCCCATATCGTCCGGTCAGGCCCGTATCCGGTACCGTCAAAAGCAAAGCCTATGACCCCCGCGTCTTCCGGTATGTCGTTTTCGATCATGCATGAAAGGATGTGCGCGTAATGGTGCTGGACCTTAACGAGTCTGTCACCATACACTCTTTCCCCCAGCTTCGAGCTGTAATACCCGGGATGCATGTCCGCTACTACCACCTCCGGGACCATATCAAACAGTCTTAGAAAATCGTTGACAGTCTCCTCATAAAACTCGACCGCGAGCGGTGTATCAAGGTCCCCGATGTGCTGGGACATGAACACCTTGTTGTCGATGCCGAGGGCGATAGTGTTATTCATATTTGCTCCGAGGGACAGGACCGGTCTTCTGAATTTAAAAGGAACAATCACCGGAGAAGGGACAAATCCCCTTGAGCGTCGCACCGGCACCCGCCTGTCTGCCGATATCCTTACCACCGAATCATCACACCTTCTTACTATGTCCCTGTTATGTGTAAGGAGGTAATCGGCGATGGCCTGGAGTCTTCTGAAGGCGTCCTTTTCATCCATGACAATCGGTTCGTCCGTGAGATTGGCGCTTGTCGCTACGACCGGTTTTTTGAGTTTGCGCAGGATGATGTGGTGAAGGGGAGTGTATGGGAGGAAAACGCCTATAGTGGTGTTTTCAGGAGATACCGAATTGGCGATAGAAGAGGTCTCTTTTTTTCTTACTATCACAACCGGCTTTTCGATCGAATCAATGGCTCGTTCTTCAAAATCATTGACGTGAGCCGCCTCTTTTATCGACATCATGTCGGGGAACATCACGGCCATCGGTTTTTCTTCCCTGTTCTTGCGTTCTCTCAACCTGGCGACAGCCTCTTCACTGGCAGCGTCACAAACAAGATGATATCCACCGATGCCCTTTACAGCGATAATATTCCCCTTGCGAATCAGGTTTACCGTTTTTTCGATCGCGTCCTCTCTCTCGCATATCAGATTGCCCGACCTGTCATGCAGTCCCGTCCAGGGCCCGCAGACGGCACAGGCGTTCGGCTGGGCGTGGAACCTCCTGTCAGAGGCAAGGTTGAATTCCCGTTCACAGTCGGGGCACATCTGAAAGGCCCTCATCGAGGTATTCTTTCTGTCGTAAGGGAGGTCATTTATTATCGTAAAGCGGGGGCCGCAGTTCGTGCAGTTTGTAAAGGGATAGATGAACCTCCGGTTTTTCGGGGACGTTATATCATTTATGCAGTCGTCACAGACCGCGATATCAGGAAGGATTGGTGTCCGCTTTTCTCCGGTGTCGCTGCTTTCCCTTATCTCGAACTTATCATAACCGGCATCTTCGAGGTAGGCATGCTGAAGGCCGTATATTTTTGAGAGTGCCGGTTTTTCATCGACGATTCTCCGGAGAAATGAATCCAGCCTCTCCCTGTCACCTTCGACTTCAACTAGCACGCCGGAGGTGTCGTTAAGGACATAACCGCTTAAACCGGATTCTTCAGCCAGTCTGTATACAAAGGGCCTGAAGCCTACGCCCTGGACAAGGCCGCTCATCTGAAGTCTTAAACGCATAGGTATATGTTAACATTTCAATCTTAAGCTTTCGTGTGCCGCCTCACAAACTCGTAAGCCTCATTCAGTTCGAGTGTGAGCTCTTGAGCCCTTTTCTGCAATTCTTCACTGAGGTGGCTGACCTTGTCCGGATGGGACTTCGTCATCTTCTCTTTATAGGCCCTGCTTATCTCCTCCATCGAAGAACCGGGGCGTACACCCAGTATCCTGTATGCCCTGTCCAGGGTCATCCGGCCCTCTGCTTCACCCGTGCTGCTCTGGCGTGACTCACTGCCGGCCTGAGACTGCCCATGATAATCAGAGTACCGCTGCTGCTGCTCTTTCTGCTTCGCATTTTTATACAAAAAATAAAACATAACAGCCGCCGCGATAAGGTCGTCAAAGAACAGCGGGTTGGCGTCGATGGGGCTGATGATATAAACGGCCAGAAGAATGATCCAGAGGTAGTTTAGATATTTTGTCATTAGTTTTAAATGCTATCAGGCAGTAAGCAATGTCAGAAAAATACCTGCGTTCTTCATATTTATTTTTTCAATTTGTCTTATACCAGATATTACATGACCCTTCCATCGAGACCATGCAGGGGCCGGTCGGGGTCTTGGGAGTGCACGCCTTCTTAAACAGTTTGCAGTCCGAGGGATAGGCCTTCCCGAGTATCACCTTCCCGCATATGCAGCCGGGGATTTGCTCTTCTTTTATTTCCTTCAGTTCAAAGACCTTTCTCGCGTCCTTTGAGGAATATTCATCCCTTAATTCCAGACCTGATCCCGGAATATGTCCGATCCCCCTCCAGTTGACGTCCGAGGGCTCGAAGTATTTAGCCATTATTTTCTGCGCCTGCGTATTACCTTCCGGTCTGACCACTCCTGCGTAAACATTGCCTGTCCTGACCTTGCCGTTCTTCAACTGCTCCAGTATCTCGGCTATACCGAGCATAAGATTATCGGCTTCAAACCCTGCCACAACCGTCGGGATTCCGTATTTCTCTGAAAAGACATTCCACGCGTTGGAGCCGACTATTGCAGACACATGGCCGGGTGCGATAAAGCCGTCTATGCCGATCTCCGCGTCCTTGACGAGGATCTCCATTATGGTAGGTGTCAGCCTGTGCGAGCTGAGTATGAAAAGATTCTCCGGAACACCCATTTCAAGGATCGCGGCGGTAGGGGCTGTTGTCGTCTCAAAGCCGATCGAAAAGAAGACGATCTTCTTGTCCGGGTTTGCATTTGCGATGCTTATCGCCTCGGACGGGGAGGTTATCATTTTGTAATTACTCCCCTGCGCGCGGATGGAACCTTGCTTGGACGGTACCCTTAACATATCGCCGTAGGTAACAAGGATTACGTCCGCCCTGTTGGAAAGGCCGATCGCGTTTATTATGTCGCTTTCAGGGCAGACGCACACAGGACAGCCGGGGCCGGGTATCAACTCAAGATTTTCCGGCATGAGGCTTCTCATCCCGGAGAAAGCGATAGTATGCTCATGCGACCCGCATACGTTCATGATGCGGATTTTTTTATCCGAAGGGACGAGCGAGTGGATGAGTTTTATGATCTCTTTTGATTTGTCCATATTTCTCAGCATATCCTCGGCAGCATGTCTTCTTCAAGCATGTCCAGCAGGCGCTCTCCGCCGATCCTGGTCTTTAATCTCACTCCTTTGAATTTTGAAGATACCTTGCCGATTACTGCCGCGTTTTTACCGAGAGGATGTCTCTTCAGTATCTCCAGGACCCTGTTTGAGCTTTCAGCAGAACTGATTACTATCGCCTTTCCTTCATTTGCGAGATAGAGCGGGTCATAACCGAGCATGTCCGAAATAAAGCGGACGTCTTCCCGCACGGGCACCCTCTCCTCCATTACCTGTACCCCGAGTCCAAGCGACTCGGACAGCTCCACCAGCACTGTTGCGACACCTCCCCTGGTCGGGTCCCTCATCCATTTTATTCCCTCTATTTCAAACAGGGGAGCGAGCAGACCATTTAATGAAGCGCAGTCGCTTTCAACACGAGATTGTATATCAAACTCTTCTCTGGCGATCGCTATCGAAGTCCCGTGGTCTCCGACCGTGCCGGTTATAATGACGCTGTCTCCGTCAGAGACATTGCTCAAAGGCAGTGCCTTTACAACCTCGCCTACGCCCGAGGTATTAATATATATACCGTCGCATTTGTTTTTCTCAACGACTTTTGTGTCGCCGGTGACGATATGGATGCCGGCTTCTTTCGCCGCCTCGCCGATGCTTTTCGCGATCTTTTCAAGGTCCTCAAGCGAAAACCCTTCTTCAATGATCAGACCGAGCGAAATATACTTCGGCACTGCACCGCTGACAACAAGATCGTTGATCGTTCCACAGACGGAAAGCTTCCCGATATCACCGCCCGGAAAGAAGAGAGGGCGTATGACGTAAGAGTCCGTGGTAAAGGCGGTCGTCGAACCGTTGAGATTCAGTATCGCAGCATCTTCCATCGGTATCAGCTCCTCGCTGTTTAAATATTTCAGGAATATGTTCTTGATCAGGTCCCTCGTGAGCCTGCCGCCGCTGCCGTGTCCGATTTCGATCTGTTTCATTTACAAAATGGAATTCCATTTATGTCATTCCGGGCTTGACCCGGAATCCAGTGTTTTTCTGGATTCCCGCCTTCGCGGGAATGACGTTTCATTTTTGTTTTAAATTTGTTTTTAAAAATTCAATCCACTCATCCATCCCCTCGCCTGTCTTTGCCGAGGTAACGATTATTTTCATAGAGGGGTTCAGAGCCAGCGCGTCTTTTTTTATTTTGCTTATATCGAAGTCAAAGTACTGCACAAGGTCGGCCTTTGAAATGATAAGCAATTGAGAGGTCCTTATCGCCTTGGGGTATTTTACGGGTTTGTCATGCCCTTCCGGAACAGAGATCAGGACCACCCGTACATGCTCGCCGAGATCAAAGAAGGAAGGACATACCAGGTTGCCCACGTTTTCGATGAAGAGCACGTCAAGTTTCTTGCCGTGAAGATGATGTTCAAGAAAGTGAAAACCCTTGTGGACCTGTGAGGCATCAAGATGACAGGCGCCTCCTGTCGTAAGCTGCTCCGCGGGAACGCCCTTGGCGCGGATCCTTTCCGCGTCCAGCGCGGTCTCGATATCTCCCTCAAGCACGCCGATGCTGATCTCATCTTTCAATACCTCGACTGTTTTCTCAAGGAGGGTGGTCTTGCCCGAGCCGGGAGAACTGATGAGGTTGATTGCCAGTATGCCTCTATCGGTAAAATGCTGCCGGTTGTTTACGGCTGCCTCATTATTTGCCTTCAGAAGGCTCTGGTTGACATCAACCGTCTTGACCCCTCTTTGTCCCCCCTTGGTAAGGGGGGAATGAGGGGGGTGTTCATGGATATGAACGTGACCGCAGTCGCATGCGTCGCACATAATATTTCTCCATCTCTGTAGGGGCGTATTGCAATACGCCCCTACCTTCGATTTTTAATCAGTTACTTCAACACTTTCTATATGCTGCTCTTCCCCTGAAACAAGTCTAAGGTTACGGGAACCGCATACCCCGCATGATGGGAAGTAAATGTCAGCCGCGTCGAATGAAACGTGGCAGTCATTGCATTCATACACCAGAGGGACTTCCTCTATGATGATCTCCGCCCGGGACAGCAGAGGGTGCTCAAGTTTGACCGCGTCAAAGGCGAACTTCAGAGAGTCCGTTACAATGCCTGACATTTTACCGATTTTAAGTTTCACCGACGAAATACGTTCAGCGTTGTTCTTACGGGCGATACGGTATAACTCGTCCACCATTCCGAGGGCAATGGACACCTCATGCACTGTTGTCCTCCTCGTCCATCATACGGAGGACCTCTTCAAGCGCCTCCCATATCTCGTCTGCGCGCTGCTTGTCGACCTTCTCGATGGCAAACCCCACATGCACTATGACGTGATCGCCGATCTGGAGTGAGTCCTCGGGCATAAGCTGAAGGCCGATGGAACGGGTTACGCCTTTGGCTTCAGCAACGCCTGAGGGATAGTTGATTTCCACTAACTGCATCGGGACGCCGACACACATAGAGACCTCCAATATGAAACTGTAAGTGACGGGTATATTTTACCGGGATTCAAAAATAAACGCTATTATAAATGCGTAATTTATTCTATTTCCCCTTTTTTACGGCTGGGGGATAATACTTCAGTTATTGTCATGGGCTTAAGGCATTAATTATCTCTGGATACAGTATTTCCTGAGCGCGTTAAATGAAAAAGACAGAGCCGGATTTGTCACGGCAAACTCTGCCAGCGATGCCCGTCAGTCAGAGCTTAATATCAGGCAAAAGATGATAGAAGACAACGTAGTTGATGTGATGATATCCATCGGCTCTAATTTCTTCTACACGGTCACGCTGCCCTGTACACTTTGGTTTCTGGATAAAGGGAAGAGAAAGACAGACCGCAAGGACAAGGTTCTCTTTATAGATGCGCGTCACATTTATAACCAGATAGACCGAGCGCACTAAGGTGTAAGAGGGGGAGTTCTTGACACCATTATCAAGGTGTCGGTTCTGTTGTTTAAAGACAGTATATTATTGAGAATGAACCTCCATAATTCCTTTAACCTGTTTCAGAGGATAACATAGATTATGTTATAATTCCCTAAACGACTCAAAGGAGGGATAGCATGCCGAAAGTTACTTTTGATATTCCAACTGACGTAAAAGACATCATCAAAAAACATGCAGAAGTCGACTGGAATAAAATCATCAGCGATACCCTCTGGAATTATGCAAGAAAAATAAAACTTCTGGATTCCATAACATCCAAGAGCAAACTTACAGGCAAGGTTGTTGAGTCATTAGATCACGAAATAAAGGGCGCCTTACTAAAAAAATATCAAAAAGCCTGATGAGATTAGTCATAGACACCGGCATACTGATCTCAGCCCTTCTGAAAGATTCCGCAACGAGAGAAATCCTGCTTTTATCATCAATAGAATTTCTGCTGCCTGAATATGCCTTTGAGGAATTTGAAAGGCATAAAGATAAAATTTCCAAAAGAAGCGGCTTGAGTACTGAAGATATTGATGTGTTAATGGCCTTGCTTACGGAGAATATAACAATTGTTTCTGCTTCCAGAATAAAGCCTTATATGGGAAAAGCCAATAAATTGATTGGCAGTGCAGACCCTTTTGATGTCCCGTTTGTCGCGCTTGCACTGGCAACCGAAAATGACGGTATATGGTCGAATGACAAGCATTTTGAAAACCTGAAGGGTATGAAAACCTGGAAGACATCCGATGTTTTTGACTTTATAAGAGCTCAAGGGCGGACAGAATAGAACCTCCGTATTCTTCCAAACGTCACGCCTCCTTGAACTTCTTGAGCCTGAAATACGCCTCGCGTTCCCTTTCACTGATGTACTGGGAAATGGTT
>JBFLYJ010000499.1:0-2715 GCA_040756635.1 Nitrospirota bacterium | reverse complement strand
CACACCATAATTCTTTTTCAAAATGTCTATTGGTAAAAAACACTTCTCGTAAGCCCATCGGGTCATGAAACAATACTGTTCTTTTCCCGTTGTCCACTATAAGAATCCACCTGCCACCCAAGGGGTAGGTATACTGAAAAAAGCTGTCTAAGCTCTCATGCGCGTTCAGTTTTTGCATTAAGTCATTCAATATGTCTTTGTCCCTAGCTTGTTCATTATCCGGATCCAGAATAAACCCTAGAAGAGTTATGGATTTGTCACCCTGAACAGTTTGAGAGACATTCAACTCAGGATGTACCGTTAAACAGAAAAGGTCACTTATCTTAATTTTGTTCCAGGAAGGAAATGCATCCATGAAATATGGTCCCAGAATAAACTGACGACGAAATAAAAGTTCTTCTATGTTATATTTTTTCTTAATATTCATACATTTCCAAACAATAAAGCATGAGAGTTTATCTCAATCCCGCGTCTTGATTGCTTTACTTAAAAAGGTAAAGGATCGAGTCTCCACTAATGGGGGGGTAAAAGGATCTGTTTCCATCGTTAGCTGTGAATGAACCTGTTAAAATAATCTTGCCTGCCACAGGGTTAAACCATTCAAAATTGTACCTGCCAGCAGAAAGATTTACGGTAAATGGTTTATTGTATTCAGGCTGATAGATGAGATATTCAGACCCAGGATTAGCCAAACAAAAGGTCGTTGATGATAAATCATTGCTGGGGAGCATCTCTTTCAGGTTCACCCTTTTGGCGTAGGAAAGGGTGTGTCCCATGGCCTTCCTAGTGTCTTCTTGTGTCGCATCCGCATCGAGGGGATCCATAGAGACCGGATTGAGTCCTCGCACAAAGCTTTTCCAGACCCACGCTCTGTCGCCTCCCACACCCCATAGATGGTCGGTGTCAAGAATTATTACTTTGCGGCCATCTGAGGGGGGCGGATTACCTCGGTAATCTTCTGCCGGAAAATATCCCGGAGAAATCCAATCAGCTGGGCTGCTGAACAAATCGCCGTTATCGGAATGCCGATAGGGATAGGTCATTCCCACCGGGTGTCGCTTTGCTTTTGTCGATTCATAACTTTTAACATAATTTACCATCTCATATTGCCAGCTGACTGATCCAGGAGCGGCTTCATTTGCTATTTCATAAAGCACGTTATCCAAATCGTTGACTGTATCAACTATTTTTCTGATGTAAGCCTTTTGAATGTCTTTTACGGCAGCAGAAATCGATTGGCTATAAAACTCATACCCTTTACCATCGCCGTTAGCATCTGCATCAACACCGTTTATATTATTGGCAGTATTGAAAGGGTGCCAAGTCCAGCATTCTCTATTCGCTCCTGCTTCCTGCCCAGCAAGACACCAGCCCTCAAAAAACATTATAGATGCGTAAATCCCTTTATCCCGGGCAGCAATGACCCTTGAACGCAGACGGTCAAAATATGATTGGTCAAATTTGGCAAGATCGAACTTCGGCTTTCCGTCTAAGGCCGTTCCCGGACCCAGACGCGGCCAAGGAAATTGAGCGTTGGTTACTTTTAGCTTTCCCTGGTCGAGAAATTGGGGCAGTTGGTTTGACCACAAACGAATAAAGTTATGGTTATGATCATTCAAGAAATTCAGATATCCCGGGTAATTAAATGTGTCATTCGGATCGATGGCAGGTTCCTCTACAAGATTATTCCAATTATGCGATCCTGTCAGATAAATTGCCTTACCGCTGCCATCCGTAAAATAGCGGGGATTATTCGAGCTGACCTGGAGGGGTCCTGCAGAGGCTTTTTCATCGTTTGATACAGAATCCACTGATGAACCACCGCTACAGGACGTTGACATGATAATGGTCGCACAAAGGAACATTATCGAAATAGCTAATGTATACAGCATCAGATATGGAGAGACTTTCCGAACCTCAGCAATCCAGGTTGTACGGTTCTTAATATAAGAAGATCTTTTCATCGTCATCCGGGAAGACATTATTAATACGGTCACAAGTAAGATAAGAAGATATCACCAGGTCTGTTTCTATCATTGCGGCTTGTCCGCAATCCTTCTGAAAGAGAAAGATTTCCGACAAGCGGGAATGACAGTTATGTTGACATACTTATGCACTTATTAGTAAGTATATTTCCGGGGCCACCTGATGAGGATGGTCCCGGAAATATTTCCTTGAAATGAAATAGATAGCTATCTATTGCCTGACGAAGTCCTGGCCCGTCACATTCGCGTTATTGATGGTCACTGACCTGCTTGCGGGTGAAAAGGTATAGCCTGTTTTGGACGGTGTGACCGTACAGGTGACGCCATCGGATAGACCTGTGAATATGTAGGTTCCATTGGAGCTGGTTGAGGTTGACCCTGAACAGCCGGTTCCGCTTAAAGTCATTGTCACGCCGGATATGGGGCTGCCCGGTCTTGCTGTATCAGGTGTTTTTACATACCCCGATATGGAGTAGGTTATTGCCCCCGGCGTACCTTCAAAATCCTGGCCTGTTACGTTTGCTCCGTTTATAGTGACGGTCCTGCTTGTGGGTGTGAAGGTATAAGCTGACTTTGAAGGCGTGACCGTACATGTGCTGCCATCAGGTATGCCGGCCAATGTGTAGTCGCCATTACTGTTAGTGGTAGTAAAACCAGGACAGCCTCCACTGCCGGATATGGTAACTCCTTGTATAGGGCTGCCTCCGCTGGTCACTGTCCCTGATATGCT
>JBFLYJ010000498.1:0-2724 GCA_040756635.1 Nitrospirota bacterium | reverse complement strand
GTCCCTGCAGCTTCTCCGATCCCCACAAGGTATTTGTCTTTCGGATATTCAGTATACACGTTATCATAAGCGGAGCCTGCCGAGACGTTATTAAGCGTAATGGACAATAGAATGAGTATTGAAATAAAAGAAAGTCTTTTCAGCATAGTATATCTCCGCCGTCAGTTAAAAGAGTTTCATAACTAAATGCCATTATTATAAAAATCTCCCCTTTCCCCTCTTTGGCAAAGGGAGGTTAGGAAGGGATGGTATTAATAATTTTCATCATTCCTTTTAGAACTGACCAATGTAACAAAAAAACACAATGAGCTCACAACAATTTTACTACAAAAATCTCTTCCGTAATACCGCCCTTGCTGTCACCGATGGTCACCCTCAGCTTGTGCTTGCCTCTGGGTAAATCGGCCTTGGGGATGCGTATCCCGTTGCTGGTCGTGTATTGTTTAAACCTGTCGGTGATATCCAGCGATATCAGCTTCAGGTATTCAACCTTGAATTTCGACATGTCGACTTCAGCGTCTTTCGCAGGCATAAAAACGATATTTATATCGACAGGGGGATAGTACTCGTCCGCTATCTCCGGGGAAATGATTTTTATGTCCGGTCCGGTGTTTAGTGACCTGCCTACTTCAAAAAGCCCCGGAGGCGCGTCCTCCGTGGCCCCCTCACTCGCGGTAATAAGAGTGACAGTCCCGGTTTCGGCACAGGCCATACCTGCCATTAATAAAAAAATGATTAATGTTGAAAAAATCTTTTTCATATCAACCTCACTATATGGGGCCGCAGATTCTTCCAAACCTGCGGCCCGTTCATTACTTACTGCTGGGGTGCCCTTTTTGCCTCTTCTTTTTCGAGTTCCTCATGCATGCGGTCAGCGTTCTCCTTTATGTAGTCCTTTACCTTCTTGTCGAGGGTCTGCATCTTGTCAAAGTTGTCCTTGAACGCATTGAGGTCCAGTCTTGCGAGGGCAAACAGCTCCTGGGTTGCGGGGTTCTGCCAGTGGTCGACAATTTCTACTCCGGAGAGCGTCATGGTAGTGACCGTCTTGATGGCCTGTTCCACATGCTGTTCTTCAGAGGTGACATTCGGATCTCCCGCTACGGTGGATGCTGCATAGTCTTTCATCAGAGACGCGGTATAAAACTGAAAAACCTTTGCGACTTCACTCCTGGCCCTGTTGTCCGCTGCTGTACGCATGAGAGAAAGGTTCTGCATCCTTGAGGCGGAAGCCACACCATAGAATACCTTGCCCCTGTCGCCGCCGAAGGCGCCGCTGCCTTTCATTACCCACTCAGGTGCCTTGAGATCCTGGATAGGTGTTGTCTCGGTCACCTTCTTCGTGCTTGCACATCCCGTGAATAATACCAGCCCTGTTAATAAGATGAACCATAGTCTTACTGCTTTTTTCATTGCTGACCTCCTTTTTTACCCCCTGGATTTGCCCACCTGCTCAGAGAGAAGATTTGGGAGTTGGGGATTATTTTTCTGATTGTTATTAGACGGACAGGATTTTACAATTTAAAATTCAAAATAATCCGGCGACCTGCCGGCCGAAAGGACCGCACCTTTCTTGCCCCTACCGGAAACATATATACCCGGATGTTCACCTCCCTTTATATTCGTGATTATATCAGACGTTTTTTTATAAAGGACCAGACGGATTTTGCCGCCCGCCGCAAGAATAAACATATTCCCATCATAGTTCTTCAAAATCCTCAATTCCGAGTTTCCCCTGTCGGAAATCACCTCAACGACCGGAAGTCCGTCTCCCCGCGCAACGGACATCCCGGGTTTGTACTTCGAAGAGGACCTGAATTCTATACTGACATCCTCGACCGGATCATCTGTCTGATCGTATATCCGTGGTGATCCGCCGTAGTCTTTGTACATACGCTCAAAAGAATTGTAGTTGCTGCGGGCCCCGCGGTCCTGTTCACGGATAGAAGACAATATCTTCTCCGCTTTCCCCAAAAGGTCTTTACTGCCGATTGACTGTCCCAGCATAACATAGGCAACCCCCAGGTTGTTCTGGATCTTGGTGCTGTCCGGGGCCGACTTTAAGGCCTCTTCAAGTATGGAGACCGAGTCGTAATATTTGTTTTCGATGATATAGGCGCATCCCAGATTGTTTTTTGCCTCGTAATAATATGGATCATATTCAATCGCCTTTTTCAGATTATCTGTCGCGATCCGAAGTAAATCATTATATTCCCGGTATCCGGCTTCTGTAAAGCCCTGCGCGGCTATATTGATGGACTCCGCCCTCGTCCTTTTTTCGATGCCGAAAGACAGGACAAAGGGGAAAGACTCCGGGCTCCTTGCAGAGCGGAATTTATCATAGGCCTTCTGCAGATATATTGTGCCGATGTTCGTATAAACCTCTCTGCCGGGGAAAAAAGACGCAAACCTTTTAAACAGCTGCAGGGACTCATCATAACGCCCGAGGTGATAGCTGATGACCCCCATCTCAAAGAGGACTATCCTCTCCGAGACCTCTTCCAGACGCATCGTGACCGCCTTGGCCCGCCTGGAGGAAAATGCGCGGAGATTTTCATTCCGTCTTCCCGAAGGCGTCTCTTTTTCGGCCCACTCAATAAAAAAATTCCTGTCACGTGTGACGATCTTATCGCTGTCGTAACCCGCCAGGGTTGAAAAAATAATACCGTACTGGTCCGCCTGAAGCTCCTTGGCCATAAGCATATCGCTGCTCTTCGCGAGTTCCTT
>JBFLYJ010000497.1:0-2729 GCA_040756635.1 Nitrospirota bacterium | reverse complement strand
ATCTGATGTGGCATACACACCTCAGCGCCTCCCGGCCCCTATTACCACCCACTCATCAGTCGCCCCGATCCAGTCACTGCCGAATCCCGATATGTTGCATTTGTGGTCAGGACACCACTCTGACTTATCGTCTATCCAGAAATCAGCCCCGAGCTGGACAAGGGCATTGCCGCTAAGCCTGATACGCGCTTCGGAATAACAACGCGATGCATCGTCCGGGACAATTATTCTTTTACTACCGAAGTGCCACACCCGGTCGGGCCATTCGTGCAGAGGCAGTAAGGCGGTCTCTCCCGTAAAATCAATCATCATGTCCGAGCGCTCTTCGGTCCCCTGACACCAAGGTGTCTTCGGCCAGGAGCCGCTCCAGTATATCCCTGTCTTGTTATCCGATATCTCACCGGACATAACTACCGGTTGGCCGTTAACCATGCAATAAAATCTTGCCCAGTCTATTTCGAGATAGCTGTCTCCTCCTTTCCTTGTATCGTGGACAGCTATTATCCAGAGGGTCCCTGATTTCCATCCTTCAGGCGGCAGCCCCCTGTCGTAAAAAGAGGCAGGAGCGGGCGACTCAGGAGGCGCATTGCCCGGCAATGCATCCGGACCGCCTTCCGCAAAAACACTGCTGTAGTTCAGAATGAGACAGACCAGCAATAAGAAATAGAATGTTTTTTTTGCTCGAATCATAGATCGTGACCTCTTAACGATATTATATTTCATTACGGTGCGAACAGTGCATATTTTAATTTATATCCTTCCCTGGAATTATTAACTGCTCATTATTAAACATAAATAGGGTATGTTAATATGCTTCAGGGCATCTGTCCCATTCAACACACCTCATAAAACTAAAACGTTATTAATCCTTTTTTGTATTGGGGCGTATGATCTCAGCGTAATTTTGACTTGACATTTAAATTCATATATTCTAATATTTGAATATATGAATAATATTATCACCAGAGTAGAAATTCTAAAGCTCGTAGCACATCCGGCAAGGATAGCTATACTTGATGAGTTATCAAAAGGCGTGAAGTGTGTCAGTGACTTTCAGGACTTCCTTGAACTTCGTCAGTCTAATGTTTCCCAGCATCTGACAGCCCTACGTCATGCGGGTTTAATAGATTACTATGTCGACGGAAGGCTGAGGTGCTACTTTCTTAAGAACCCGTTTGTCCTTGACCTCCTGGAGATAATCAAGAAGGAGTATGAAAGCGAGTTGCCCGGACCTGAGTGCTGCCCTGTGACAAAAAAAGGTAAATATCCCGGCATTCGCAAGAACTAGTATATTTAATTTATCAAACTGCTTCTGTTGCATAAGGCTTCGATTTATAAATCTGCAGAGGAGGCGGAGTCGTTAAATACAAAATGTTAATCATTGAGAAAGGAGGAAATATGAACCGGAAATTTGTAACAGGCTTATTGGTAATGATGTCGGTCATCGTCTTCAGCATGACTGTTCAGGCCGCAGACTATAAAACTCCTGACCAGCTTGTCAGTGAAGCAAAAGCGGTTATTAAGGAAGTCAGTCCCGCTGACCTGAAAAAGATGCTTGATGACAAAGAAAACATCATTGTTCTTGATGTGAGGGACAGAGACGAATATGAAAAGCAGCGCATCCCCGGATCGATCCATATGTCACGCGGTCTTGTGGATTTGCATATAGGCGAGCTCATTCCAGACAAGAACGCAAAAATAGTCCTCGTTTGAATATTCGACAAAAGGTCGTCGTTGGCGACAAAAAGCCTTAATGAACTCGGATATGTCAATGCCGTTGACCTCAGAGGAGGACTGAAGGCATGGATGGACGCAGGATATCCTTTAGAAAAAAACATGCAGGGGTTTTCTCTGGAAGATAAATATTGATCCTTTTGCTCCTCTGCAGAAAAATGATCTGCTGAACGAAATGATTACCCTAAAGGAGGATGCTGGTGATGGCCGCAATTCTGAAGCTCATCAATAATGACCCGCCCGGCAGCAGGTGAAGGAACAACACCGCTGCCGCTGGAAGCGTGTCAAAGGACTTTGAAGTTGATGTTGTAATCCTCACAAAAAGCCAGGCCGGGCCGGATGCAAAGGCCCCTGCCGTTTATCTGAATGACAAACTGCTCTCCGAAGTCAAGGGAATAAGAGACGGAAAAATCACGGTAGAGGAACTTGTCGATGAACTGAGCAAGGACGGTGTGCCCAGGAAAAAGGACAGGGGCAGCTGCTCGTGCTGCTGCGGATAGTTGGCCGGGAAAGCAGACATTGTTCTAAAAACAAACTTTTTCTCAATATCTGATTTCCCAGGTGTATTTCTAATTATGACAGGAAGGAGCAAACAGTGGACATACCTTTCTTAATTACACTCCTATTTCTCGGGCTTGGCGGAGGTTTCCTCTCCGGCCTTCTCGGCCTTGGCGGGGCTATTTTCATGATACCATTACTTCTTTATGTTCCGCCGCTCATGGGCGTCGGACAGCTCGACATGAAACAGGTGGCAGCCGTAAGTATGGTCCAGGTGCTCTCTGCTTCGCTGTCAGGGCTTATCGTTCACAACAAAAATCGTTTTGTAAGCAAGTCCCTGCTTCTCTATATGGGCCTGTGCAACGCGCTCGGTAATCTGGCGGGATCATTGTTTTCAAAATACACCAAGAGCGCTTTTCTGCTTGCAATATTCGCGACTATGGCGGTCATAGCCGCTATAGTAATGTTTGTCCCTAAACGTGAGCAGGGTGAAGACG
>JBFLYJ010000496.1:0-2729 GCA_040756635.1 Nitrospirota bacterium | reverse complement strand
TCCCGTTTTTCTGGCTGCCTCAGAATAAAATTTTATCGCGTCCGTCTCCATCTTTACCGCTAATTCGATCGCATTCATACTTGTATGTTCCTCCATTCAGTGATTTGTATTAATTGTCATGCCCGATCTCCAGGTCCGGCATCTCCCGCATTCAGGGGCAATTCACCTTTCTCCATCCACTCTTGTCATGAGTATATGGCAGTAACACCATAAAGTTTAGGCCAGACCCTGTATCCGGTCTATGATTCAAGTCATAAGAGATCGTGCGGCTTTATATGCAAATTCTATCAAATTGCCCCTTAATGTCAATCATCTGAAGCAGATGTCTGAATTATCATCCCCGGCAACATCTATCAACCGGTTTACAGCGACATAAGGGGTATCGGATTGCAAGAATTCATAAAAGTTTTTTTGAAAAGAGCCTGAAGACTTGTTGATGTAATAAATGCACGGGAAGAGAAAGAAAAGAGCGGGGGAGATTATCTCTCCCGCCGCTCTCCGGGATCAAGCATATGTTTTAGCAACCTGTACATAATTTACTAAATATGTATCATAGAAATATGACAAACCGGATAGACCTTCATGTACATTCAAAGTTCAGCGGAGACACGGACTCAGAGCCGGAGGCATCTGTTATCCATGCCATCAGTACCGGCCTGCATGGTATTGCATTCACGGAGCATTACTCGTTTGAGGCGTCCTCGTTTGCTGATGTACTGAGAGACAGATACATGGGGAAAATAATGGTATTCAGAGGTGTCGAATTTTCTTCAGCGGAAGGACACTGTCTCGTCTTCGGAGTGGACACAGACCGGATGTCGATAAAGAACGCTTCTATTAAAGACATCATTCCCCTTGTAAACGAAAAAGGCGGGGTCGTAATTCCGACCCACCCGTTCAGGGGTTCGAACAGCATAGGAGACGTTATAAGGGATTTGGAAGGATTATGCGCTATTGAAGGCCACAACGGTTACGCCCATTATTTCCAGAATGCCAAGGCGGTAAGGACTGCTGAGGAACTTAATCTGCCTTACACCGGCGGATCGGATGCGCATGAATCGCATGAGGTGGGGGCCTGCTACACGGAGTTTCATCAGGAAGTTACATACGACAATTTCATTGACCTTCTGCGAGACGGGGACTTCAGGGGCGTGGATACAAGGAAGATAAGCAGGGTATGGCCGTTTTAAGTCTCTGTTTGATCTCTCTTGGTATGGCTGAATATTTACTCCACTTGGAACTATTGACTAAACCGGCTGATTTGATAAAATGGAACCAGCATATAATTAACCCGCGCAAAGGAGGATTGGAAGATGAGCAAAATTGGAGAGCAGTTTCAGGGTGCCGACTGGAAGACGGAAAAACATGTGCCGGTAATAGACGCCCCTGACTCAGTTAAAGCTGATGATGTCTTTACCGTGACCATAAGCGTTGGAAAGGAAGTAGCACATCCGAACACAACAGAGCATCATATAAGCTGGATACAGCTTTATTTCAAACCGGATGGAGAGAAATTTACTCATCAGGTCGGCAGCTTTGAGTTCTCGGCCCATGGGGAGTCCGCTGAGGGGGCCAATGCGGGACCCGTGTATACCCATCATGCGGTTACAGCCAGCCTTAAGATAAAAAAATCGGGAACACTCTTTGCTTCGAGTCTGTGCAATATTCACGGGCTATGGGAAAGCTCCAAAGAAATTAAAGCAAAATAATAGACGACTGTCTGTTGTAGGATATCCGGATGGAAGAGAAATTCATTTCGCATTTCTCTTTTCATTCACCGAATATTTTCACATCTAGTCGCGAAATAGGCCGGGGGCAAGTAATCTTTTTAGATCAAACGGATCCTTTCAACCATTCGCAGACAGAGGGGAGAATTACACCAAAATGAATTCATTTCCTATATAATATAGCGTAATTACGAAGCAATTGAAGTTATCTGCCATGGAAGAAAGACCCGATTATAAAAAAATATTAACTGAAAAAATGAAAAATCCGCAGTGGCGGCTGGGGCTGCTGGTGTTATCAACCATTGCCATTCTT
Organism: Nitrospirota bacterium; assembly: GCA_040756635.1. Lineage (GTDB taxonomy): Bacteria > Nitrospirota > Thermodesulfovibrionia > UBA6902 > UBA6902 > UBA6902. The sequence goes on along the minus strand of JBFLYJ010000496.1, from coordinate 689 downwards.
ATTGTGTGGAACCTGACGCAGCAGACCGGAATCCCCCGGCAATATACTATCAGTTACAGTCAGTTCCTCGACCAGCTTGATTCCGACAATATCAGTTCCGTCACTATAAAGAAACTGATAGTCTCAGGTGAATTAAAGGCAGAAAAAGACATCAAGATCTCTAACGGTAATACGTCTTTCAAAGTGAAAAGCTTTCAGACCTTCCTGCCTTCCTTTCAGGGAGAGGAGCTTCTCACAAAACTGAAGGACAAAGATGTATATATAGATGTTGCGTCATCAGAAGAGTTATCTGCTTTCTGGCAGTTTATAGTGGGCCTCTTGCCGTGGGTCCTGATCATAGGTGTCTGGATATTTATTATGAGGGGTGCGCAGCGCGTACAGGGCGGTGCCGGCGGGCTTTTCTCTTTTGGCGCGAGCAAGGCAAAACTCCATGATGTACAGAAACCGGGAGTTACTTTTAAGGACGTAGCCGGAATGGAGAATGTGAAAAAAGACATGAGCGAAACGATAGAATTCCTGAAGGACCCGTCAAGGTTCAGAAAACTTGGGGCCAAGGTGCCTAAAGGTGTACTTTTGTTCGGACCTCCCGGGACAGGAAAGACCCTCCTGGCCCGCGCGGTCGCGGGTGAAGCCGGGGTCCCGTTTTACAGTATAAGCGCGTCTGAATTCATCGAGATGTTTGTAGGTGT
>JBFLYJ010000495.1:0-2756 GCA_040756635.1 Nitrospirota bacterium | reverse complement strand
GTTTTGGGATATATCAGGATCGATTGAATTTAATTTATCAACATATAGTTTAAGCGCTTCCCTGATTTCGAGAATCAATTTGTCCAAAGGAAGGTTCTGATGCAGAGGGCGAAAAAACAAATAGCTGTAAAAATCAAACATTGCACTGCGATACGCTGTACTTTCCCAGTCTATCACCTTTAATCCTTTCTTTGTGTTAAGCATATTGGCCGGACAAAAATCTCCATGTGTCATTACCAGATAAAATGGGATCTTCATTTCCGACCTTACTCGATCCACTGCAGAACGAATGAAACCAAGGATAGTGTCCATTTTGCTCTCATCTATCCCGCTCCGCCAGAAACTGATATCCTCCATAGTGTTTTTGAGGTTTGTAACATAATCCGCTGAATTTTCTATAACCGGCGAGTGTTGTGAAGTTAATTTCCCAAGACACGGGATAACATCCTCAGAAAACCTGGTCAGCATATCCTGAGTGTTCCTTGGCTCATTTGACCGTTCCAGACTTCCGCCGATATAATCTTCCTCATACCATCTCTCGTCAATGTTCCACCTTTTAATATAAGGAGCAAAATCAAACAGAGATCCCTTTAATAAACATTCGATTTCGTTTTTAATAGTCAATATGTCAACATCGTCCCTATAGACTTTTAGTGCAATTCCTCGTCGCAGGTCAAATATCTTATATCCCTTATTAACAAGTACGCATATCTGTCCATAAAAGGGCAACTCAACCGCAGAACAAATATTACTATTTTTATCTTTATAATTCATGAAAGCGATCAGTTTTCTGATATTGCTCCTGAAAGTAACATAACAGTCCACGAACTGTTTCTTAATTGACTGTTGCGGCCATTTATCAACCTCATTCGTGATAATCATGGGAAGCAAGGTATCTTTATTGCAAAAAAGGACCCATGCCAACCTGACAGGATTTTGCTGTACACAAAAGTACCTCTTTTCCTCTCCTGGCACCTTGATGTACCGGTAACTTCGTTTCATGACTGGATGATTATTTGATTTTTACTGCTTATTGATCTTAAAGAATAGATGTCCGATTGATATGTTTATTTATCGTTCCTGATTCTCACTCGATGATATAACGACTGAATCCTTGCTGTTATGTTTATACCGAGTTTCCCACTTCAAAAGCGGTCTGACTATTCCGGACAGATTACCGGTATAATCTGCACGTGCGGTATCACCATCCTGGCTGTCGACAATCTGGAATGCAACAGCGTCATCAACCCGCAAGTGACGAATATTGGGATTAAGAGTTCTTATGCCAGGGCTGATATAAAAAATTCCTTCTGACATCAAATTGCCCGGAATCCATGATCTGCTTATATATCTCCCCGCAGGGCGGGTGCGCTTACGCCAAGTATTGTCATTATCTATTGATGAGAAAACCTCTACTCCCTCATCATTTACCACATGGAAGTAAACCATGAATACGTGTCCGGGTTTCAGCACCTCGTAATCGATCTCGACACTGACGGGATTACGAATATCCACAGCTTCCATGACCTGACCTTCCGCTGTCCTTACACGAACCGAATATAAACGTACGACGTCGTCACCAGGGGCATTCATTAAGTCGTCCCATGTACGCTCAGCTTTAGTGGCCTTATCAGAATCCATGTAGACACTTACAACTTGATGCGAAGGCCCGTCCGCTATTACTTCACCGCCCTTGAGCAATATTGAGCGTGGACACAACCGCGTAACAGCCGGCATATTATGAGACACAAAAAGGACGGTTCTGCCTTTATGGCTTACATCCTCCATTTTATTTAAACACTTTTTCTGAAATTCGGCGTCTCCTACCGCCAGCACTTCATCGATAAGCAATATTTCCGGTTCCAGATGAGCCGCCACTGCAAAAGCTAGACGGACTTTCATTCCGCTGGAATAGCGCTTGACAGGAGTATCGATAAATTTTTCTATACCCGAAAAATCCACTATTTCGTCAAACTTCTTGTCAAGCTCCTTCTTTCTCATACCGAGGATAGTACCATTAAGATACACATTGTCTCTTCCTGTTAACTCAGGATGAAACCCGGTACCTACTTCCAGAAGGCTGGAGATCTTTCCGCGAACTTCCGCTTTCCCGCACGTCGGGTCCGTGATCCGTGACAGAATCTTAAGCAGCGTGGATTTTCCGGCACCATTCACTCCAATTATACCGACAATTTCACCTTCCTTTACCTGAAAAGAGACATTTCTCAGAGCCCATGTGATATCAGGAGAAGGATTATTTATATCAATTTCGTTAAAATTATAAAGTGAACGGTACCTCCGATAATTCTTTATCGGGCTTTTAAGATAACTGAGCATGCTTTTTACAAAATTATCATGCATCTCTTCCTTTAACCCTATGCGATAGCATTTACCCAGTTTATCAACATTTATTGCAATATTTTCGTCAGTCATAGCACTCCTGTAGAAAATAGATTTTTATTAAATTACATCCACAATTATACGCTCCATCTTTCTGAAATAAAATGCCCCGCTTATCAGAAGGATAATCGCTGTAACGGTACCTGGCGCGATATAAATCCATGGAATTGGCGAACCTAGCAGGCATGCCCTGTAACCCTCTATGACGCCTACCAGCGGGTTCAGAGAGTATATCAGTCTGTATTTCTCAGGTACCGATGAAGCTGAATAAACAATAGGTGCCGTATAAAGCAGCATTTGAAGAACAAACGGCATTGCGTGCTTCACGTCGCGGAATCGAATGGCCAGAGTTGATA
>JBFLYJ010000494.1:0-2764 GCA_040756635.1 Nitrospirota bacterium | reverse complement strand
GCTTCAGCGACGCGCGTCCCGGTCTCTTTTTCCGCGGGTTCGAACGTGATACGGACCTTCGCATGCAGGGCTTCGGCCACACGGCGCAGCATGCTCAGGGAATGGCCTTCGTAAGAAGGAGACTCAAGGCGGCTTATCTGCTGTTGTGAGGTCCCGAGGAGTTTTGCAAGGTCTTTCTGTGAAAGTCCGGCCTGCTCACGGAGCGCCGCGATCTGCAAAGCCACATCCCATGCTTCGCCTGCCTTCCTGAAACGCTCCGAAAACGCGGGTTCTTTCAGTTGTTCTTCGAGGTATTTATCAAAATTTGTTTTTTTCATTGCTCAGCCTTTTGTTCCAGTTACGCATCCGTTCAACCGCTAATTCGATATCACGGGGATGAACTGCCCGGCCTTTATTGTGGATACCGTGTACAGCAATAATCCGGCGGTTCTTTGCAAAGAACCAGAGTACTCGTGTATTAAGTTTACCGACATGCCTCAGTTCATATAATCCGTTACCAAGGGCCTTGCACAACGGTTCCCGATGATACGCCCGGTTACGCAGCTTTGCCAGGCCCGCAACGACCGCTGCGAAATCATCCGGATCGCTGGACTTTAATTCGTCCAGAAAATCACGGACAGGACATCCTCCGGTCCTGGTAATATAAAATTCTACTGAAAATTCCATGTCCATGTCAACATCAATATTGATGTGTTTGTTAATAATTAACGAGTGCCGTTCTTACTTCCATCTTGGTACACCTGATTACAGCCTGTGTCCCCGTATGACGGCTGATTATACCATATTCCGTCTACTCTAAGTCTTTAATCGGCGACGGGAAACACAGCTGAAGAATCCATATTTTTTTGACATTCGGCTCTGCTTTCTTTTATCCTTACATTCATGAAAAAGCTCTGGGGAGGAAGGTTTTCCGGCGGTACCGAAAAGACGGTGGAGGACTTCACTGAATCCATTTCTTTTGACGCCCGCCTGTGGAAATACGACATAGAAGGCAGCATCGCGCACGTGACGATGCTGGGCAGGCAGAAGATCATTTCAAAGAAGGACGCCGCGCTGATTATCAAGGGGCTGAATGACATCAGGGCGGAGATCGAGAGCGGCAAATTCAAGTTCTCCCGCGGCCTTGAAGATGTGCATATGAACATTGAAAGCGCTCTCATTAAAAAGGCAGGTCCGGTCGGGGGAAAAGTGCATACCGCGCGAAGCCGCAATGACCAGGTCGCGCTTGATATCAGGCTCTATCTCAGAGACGAAATTTCACAGGTCATGATGTTGATCAAAAAACTGCGGAAGGTGTTTGTCTCTCTTGCTGAAAAGAACCTCGATACCATCATGCCGGGCTATACGCACCTTCAGCGGGCGCAGCCGGTGCTGCTGTCCCATCACCTGCTTGCCTATTATGAGATGCTGGGACGCGATCTTGAAAGGCTTGGTGACTGCCTCAAAAGGGTAAACGTGCTCCCTCTGGGTTCCGCCGCGCTTGCGGGAACGACATTGCCGATCGACAGGCACTATGTCGCAAAACTTTTGAAATTCCCTGCTGTCTCGGAAAACAGCATCGACGCGGTATCTGACAGGGACTTTGCCGCAGAGTTCATCGCGGCTTCGGGCATTCTTATGATGCATCTCTCGCGGCTGTCTGAAGAGATCATCACGTGGAACAGCGAGGAGTTTAAGTTCATCGAACTCCCTGACGCCTTCACGACCGGATCGAGCATTATGCCTCAGAAAAAGAACCCGGACGTTCTTGAGCTTACACGCGGCAAAACAGGCAGGGTGTATGGCAATTTGATGTCCATGCTGACGATCATGAAAGGCCTGCCCCTTGCGTATAACAGGGACATGCAGGAAGACAAGGAACCCCTGTTCGACACAGTTGATACGGTCAAGGCATGTTTGGACGTCTTGACTAAAATGCTGCCGCTGGTGCGTTTTAACCGCAAGGTGATGGGACTTGCGACAGCAGCCGGATTTCTCACTGCTACCGACCTTGCGGAGTATCTCGTGAAAAAAGGGGTGCCCTTCAGGGACGCCCATTCAATAACAGGCAGGGTAGTCAAATACTGTATCGTCAATAAGAAGACACTGCTGGACATGGACCTGAATGAACTTAAACAGTTTTCGGAACTGACAGGAAAGGACATCTTTCATTATTTGTCCGCTGAAGTATCGGTAAGCGGGAAGAAGTCCCACGGTGGCACCTCAGGAGAAAAGGTGCGGGCCAGGATCAGGAAGATAAAGAGCGGGAAATAGAACGTGGGAAATAGCAAAGCTAATGGAATAAATACGAATGAATTAATGGGTAAGTGTGCATGTTTCGTCATTCCTGCGAAAGCAGGAATCCAGAGAATAAGGGACTGGATTCCGGGTCAGGCCCGGAATGACAAATTTAAATCGAGGCATCATGCTAGTAAACTTCTTAATAGCTGTCTTAGAGCAGGTCTTTTTATTTTACTTCTGACTTCTCACTTCATACTCCTCACTTCCCTGACAGGCTGTGGCCGGAGAGGGGACCCGGTACTCATACTCGCCCCTTCGTATGATGAAAAAAAGGTTGAGCAGAAAACCGGAGCGGATGACAAACGAAAGAAGGAAGACGCTGATACCGCTGCCGGGCAGGAGCCTGCGGCTGTCGTCCCGGACGCTCCGACCGAGGTCGCTGCTGTTTTTACCGGCAAAAGCATTGTCCTGGTATGGAAAGAAGTCCTTAAACAGGGCGTGACATCATACCGTGTATACCGGTCCTCCGGAGCGGGATATATCC
>JBFLYJ010000493.1:0-2774 GCA_040756635.1 Nitrospirota bacterium | reverse complement strand
ACACGGCAGCCTTGTCACTCTCGATATGAACAGGATTCGCAACCACCGAGATGACGTCATCTATCCTGAAATAACTTCGATGCTCATCAGCACCAGATCTTCGTTTTTTTTGATCCGCCATCTTGTGCCTCCCATGCTTTCATTGCAATGTATTTCACCGCTGTAATGGACCTTCTCACTTATCTTTCCTTAAGGTCTTTCACCAGCGAACTGTACCGTCTCAAAATATCACTTTCACTCCCGGTGTCCGCCGCCCGCCAGGAAAACCTGTCGTCATCCATGTCCCTCGCGGCAGGATTACCCGCAGCTGTAATCCCATCAGTTGAAGCGCCGGCAAGTCCCTTGTTTCTGTCCGGATTTTTCACGGCGTCAAGCTGCCTGTATATCTCCTTCAAATGACCGGACAGCTTTTCATTTTCCTCGATAAGGGACGCCATCCTGTACGCGTTCCTGACTACCAGCAGCAACTGCTGCATCACAAAGGGCTTAACGATATAATCATATGCCCCTTCCTTCATCGCCTCAAGCGCTGTGTCAAGAGTTCCGTAGGCAGTCAGCAGAACGACCGGGGTCCTTGGGTCCGTTTGTATTGCCGCCCGCAGGACTTCCATGCCGTCGGCCCCGGGCATCCTTAGGTCGGTAAGCACGAGTTTAACGTCCTCCAGTCTAAGGGACTTCATCGCAGCTATCCCGTCATTAGCTGCTATAACCGGATAACCTTCATCAGTCAGAAACTTCACAATGACATCCCTGACTATCGCGTCATCATCAGCAATCAGAATCTTGAATTCACTCTTGTTCACTTTTATTATCTGTCTCCTTTCCCTGTAATTACCGACTTACAGCAGTCAGCTGCAGGGCCATCTCAGTCGATATCGCTGAACTGCAATACTTCATACAGAGTTCCTATGCGTCATACTCCGAAAGTTTCTCATCCAGCGAACCGAGCCATTCGTCCTGTTTCAGCAGCAGCGGGGAAAGCTCATATTCGATCAGGTCCGACAGCATTATCCAGTCCTTGGACTCCAGTGCTGAATGCATTTCCTGAAACAGTTTCAGCCCCGTCCCCTGTGAAGAAACAGGGTCGGACGGAAGGCCGAACCCGTCAAAGAGCCGCATTCCTTCCCTGAGCTGTCCGATAAACTGCAGAAAATAATCGAGGTCCTGTATGTTCTGCGACAAATAAAGAAATACTTTTTCACTCTCTTCCATCCGCAGCGGCTGGATGTTTTCAGTAAATAACTCCGCAAGCTTTTTTGCCGAATATCTCGCGTCCGCTATACTGTTTCGTATCGCGTTGAAAAGCTCAGGCCTCTCAATCTCCTTCTTTAATTCATTCATTGTCTCCTCCTGTCAAAGCTGCTGTTATGTTTTCCCCTTTGGGTTATATGCAGGCACTCCTCTGTCCGCCGTAGTCAGGAAGCGCTTTTTCATGTACAGCCGACTGACGGTTATTGGCCCCCGCAGCGTACAGCGCCGTTTTCATTAATTTATGCATGTTCACTGCCCTGTCAGTTAAATCTCCATATATAGTCTTTGATGCCGCGCTTATTTTAACCAGATCATTTCCTTCCAGCGCTTCCTTGGCGTACATGAATATAAGTGTCAACGGCCTGAAACACGGGTTTGTATGCCCGATGAGTTCAATTCTCCTGTCAACAATCTCGAGTTCCTGCCATATACCTTTTATCTTTCCGATGTCCATCCTGCCCTTTGCCGCCTCTTCAGCAATACTGCTGACAAGATCGAGACCTTGCCCGGCTTTGTCTGACAGTTCCGCGATTATGTCTATCTCCCGGTGAAATGATCTTAATAATTCGGAAGAATCATCGACTGCTTCGTAATAAGACATTTCCCGGCTGATGCCGTTATACATGGCCTCATCGTCTCCGGACGTCTTCTCGTCTTCCATGTTCCAGAGCTGCCTGTAGAGCATGCAATAAAGTGTTTCCTTCTTCATGTGTCTTTTTATAAGGGGAGCAAACCCAAGGTATCCGTCATTGCCGAAATGAGACCTGTAGACCTGCACATTATTCCATGCCGGTATATTTTCATTAAACCTGGTGTCATCGCCGGACAGAACTCCCCTGACTATTTCAAAGACAGCCGCGGGTTTGATGAAGGACTTGCATATCATGTCCGTGCAAGTCACATCAAAACCGCACGGTACGCATGGCAGGTCCGCCTGGATAACATAATGTCCTTCTCCATAAGGTCCCGTTTCCATAAAATGCACATTCGCAGTCGATATGTCTATGACCCTCGTACCTACCGAAGTAGCGATATGCAGCGGTCCCGTATCATTACTTATAAAAAGCCCGCAGGTCCTGAGTATGGCCGCGAGTTCCCCTACATTCGTCTTACCCACCAGATTGACGGGCTTGGCGTGAACGCATGTTTCAAACCTTGCAGCAAGGTCCGCTTCTCCCGGAGAACCAAACAGCACTATCCGGGCACCGTAAGCCTCCACTATCATGTCAGCCAGTTCGGAATACGAGGAGACCGGCCAGGTCTTGTCGCTTTTGCTCGCCCCCAGATGAAACCCGACGAGCATCTCCCCTTCCCTGACTCCTTCCCGCTTCAGAATTAATCCGGCCCTTTCCTCATCAGCGGCTGCAACCTGATATATTAATCCCCTCCCTTCCGTTCTCACGCCCCCGATCTTCAGATACATGTCAACCAGATGAAACGGATTATAGTTCCTGTTCGGGATCACGTTAAAGAAGTATCTCATCCATGGATGTTTTATGACTCTGTGTCCTTCCGAATCGATC
>JBFLYJ010000492.1:0-2779 GCA_040756635.1 Nitrospirota bacterium | reverse complement strand
TATGACAAATGTGATTTTCATAGTAATATGATATTGAATGAACAATCAGGAGAAAGTATTTGAGCGTATTTTTTCACAGACAAGTTCAGACAGGAAGTCTGAACAGGTAAAAACCTCGGAGACCGCCCGGATGGCGGCCGAGAATGAGCGAAAATACTTTTTTCTGTTTGTTCCGTCATAAATAAAAACCCCGGCCTTCATAAAAGAAAGCCGGGGATAAAAGCCAAATGACCTTTTACCCTCACAGCCCCTTCCCTCGAAGGCTATCTTGTGAGGCTATGTACAGGCAGGTCTTCTGGCTCTCCCGATCTCTATCTGCCTTCCCTGTCAAATTAACAAGTGGCGTTCTGTGAGTAGAGACTGTGAATTCCGAAATAGTGGAAATCGGGATTACAGCGGCGGGTCCGCTCCAGTTTCGCACTGGATTCCCCATTAAGCCTTTACGGCGCCTGAACAATGTGATATGAATTATAACTCATCGGCTTGATGAATAGTCAAGGAACAATGTCAGAATCGATATCAATCAGGGTCTTCCTCTTTACTCACCGATGATCTTAACAAGCACCCGTTTTCTCCGCATCCCGTCAAACTCGCCGTAGAAGATCCGTTCCCACGTCCCGAAGTCGAGTTTCCCGTCCGTCACAGCGACAACGACCTCGCGCCCCATGACCTGCCTTTTTAAATGCGCGTCGCCGTTGTCCTCTCCGGTGGCGTTGTGGCGGTACTGAGATACCGGCTCGTGGGGTGCCAGTTTTTCAAGCCACTTCTCATAATCATGGTGAAGTCCCGACTCATCATCATTGATAAAGACAGACGCGGTAATATGCATCGCGTTGACCAGACAGAGGCCCTCTTTGATTTTACTTTCCCGCAGGCAATCCTCAACCTGATGGGTGATGTTTATGAATGCCCGTCTGGACTGGACATTAAACCAGAGTTCCTTTCGATACGATTTCATGTTCCCTCCGGAAAATTTATTGTAGAGACAGGTTTAAAACCTGTCTCTACATTTTTTGAATCATCCTGACTATCTTCTCAGCCGCAGCCTCCGGCGGTTCCTTTTCGGAATCGATAAGCAGTTCTGGCTTCTCCGGCGCTTCATATGGTACGTTTATTCCCGGCACCGGCCAGCCCGTCTTGCCTTTTCCATAAATGTTCCTTGGAGCTGAATGCGAATCAGTCCTGTTTTCTTCTCTCTTAACGCAAAGTTCAAGAGGACATTTCAGATAAACCTCCATGTAGGAGGGTATCAGTTCCCTTGCAAGCTGTCTCCAGGAACGTTTATTCCCTGTGGCGTCTATGATGACATTATGGCCTGCTTCATAGAGGGTCCTAGCCGTAAAGACCAGTGCCCTGTACACATGCTCCCGCTCATCCTCCGAATAGGTCGGGACAGGGGTGACTATTTTTCTCAGATCATCCATTCGCAGGATTACCGCATCGGACAGCAGCCCCTTTACCTTGTCAGCTACTGTGCTTTTCCCGCACCCGGGCAGACCTGTAATCCATATCACCCACGGCATGTAATAATTATACTGCAACTTTAATATGATTATCGGGCCAAAAGGGCTTTTCAATTTTATCTTCTTTTGGTAGAATGTGCTATGGAAATCAGTGAAGGCATCAGCAAGAGACTCCCGCTTATACAGGAAGCCGACCTCAACGGTAAAATAGTCCTCGTTCGGTTCGATCACAATGTCGTAAAGAAAGGCGTTATCAAAGACCCCTTCAGGATCGATAAGACCCTCGGCACCCTTTATTACATAGTCGACCGCGGGGGGAGGCCGGTCCTGATGACCCACGTCGGAAGACCAAAGGACAAGAAAACCGGGAAGATCACCTGCAACCAGGAGAATTCCGTTGAGCCGATCGTGGAATATCTCAGGCGGAAACTCAATGTGGAATTCTACATCCCCGAATGCGAAGTCGATCCTGAGCTTGGGATATCGGGATTATCCAATTCCGTGTACCGCGCCATAGGAGAGCTCAAGGACAGAAAAATCGGAGGCATCTACCTCCCCAACACCAGGTGGTTTCGTGGTGAAGAGGGCGAGGGGTTTTTCAGGGACAACTTTGCGGTCCTCCTTTCCGACCTTGCCGACGTCTATGTGAATGACGCCTTCGGCTCATGGCAGCCGCACGTTTCAACATATGATATAACCAAGTTCATCCCGTCCTACGCCGGCTTCCTCATGCAGCAGGAAATAGAGAACCTAAACAATGTGATAAATCCCGACAGACCTTTCCTCGCAGTTATAGCAGGGTCCAAGTACGATACCAAGATAGGTCCGTTATACGCGATATACGACAAGGCAGACCATTTAATTCTGGGAGGAATCCTTTATAACGCGTATCTCTGCGCTAAGTACAATATTTCCATAAAAGGGATCTCGGAGGAAGACATCCGCGCGGCCCAGGAACTGGTCAATAAAGACAGGGAGGAGCAGAAGATCGTAGAGCTTCCTTATATTGTTGAATCAGATACCATGGACGGCAGGATCGCGGGGAAATACAGGACGCGTGCGCTCAAGGACTTTAAATCAGGCGACCAGTACGGCTACATACTGGACATCGACCCTAAATCGTTTTCAGACGAAAAAGTCATCGGGGTGCTGCTTAATGCAAGCACGATATTCGTAAATGCCGTTATGGGTTTCACGCCTCATTTTACCGAGGGGTCCAAGGCCCTTGATATGACAATAGACAGAAACACGCTCGCGTTGAAAATGTACGGCGGCGGGGACACGCTTCAGGAGTTCAAGAACCTGTGCCCGGGACT
>JBFLYJ010000491.1:0-2785 GCA_040756635.1 Nitrospirota bacterium | reverse complement strand
TATTGTTGACAAGCACCTTGAAGTCCTTTTCCTGGTATTTGGTAAAGAGGACTTTGATCAGCGCATAGGCGTCGGTCATGGCGGTAGGTTCCGCTGATGTGACAATAATTATCTCCTGCGCGGCCATACAGAAAAACGCGACGTTCGGAGATATGCCGGAGGACGTATCTATCAGCAGATAATCAATGCCTCCGTCATAGGATTCAAATTCCTCGATGAGCCTCAATCTCTGGAACTCATCAAGTGCCGTAAGTTCCTGAATACCGGAACTCGCGGGCAGTACCTTGATACCGAGAGGGCCTTCAACAATAAGGTCTTTAAGACCCTTCTCCCCGTTAAAGAGATGTTTGATATTATATTTGGTTGCGAGATTCAGGATAACATCAATATTGCTGAGACCCAGATCCGCGTCAAATACCAGCACCTTTTTATCAAGTTTACTCAGTGCTATGGCCAGGTTTGCCGTAATATTGGTCTTTCCGACTCCACCTTTGCCGCTGGCCACGGCAATTGTTCTGACGATCTTTCTTTCTGCAGTTTCCATTATGCGCTCCCGGTTTTTAAAATAAGATTAGTCAATTTTTTACTGTCAACAAATTCGATATTGCCCGGCACCCTCTGTCCGGTAGTTATGTACGCTACCGGTTTCTGATACAGACGGCAGAGATTATATATCGCGCCTAGCTTCACCGCCTCATCAGTCTTTGTAAATGCCATGAAATCTATGGGGAGCGGACTGTAGTACTTATGAGTATCCATAAGAAACCCGTAGTCGCTGGAGGCGCTCAGCAGCAGCTGCGTCTCGATCGGCATCCCCATCTCGTATATATTCCTCAGGCTGGCAATATACTCTGCGTCCCTCGGATTTTGTCCCGTTGTATCAACCAGTATCACGTCCCTGTCTGAAAATCTTGCGACGCTTTTTCTGAAGCTCTCCCTGCTTGAGACGATATCAAGAGGGATCCCTATCATCCTCGAGTAGATGCGTATCTGCTCCGCCGCTCCTATCTTGTAAGTATCAATACTGATCATCGCCACCTTCTTCCCTTCCTTTATGGCCATTGACGCGAGCTTGGCGATGGTTGTGGTCTTGCCCGACCCGGTCGGTCCGATGAGCATTATGATTCTCCTGTTGTCCCGGGCCGATATGTTCCTGATGTTTCCCGAATACCCCTTGTCGGTCCTCACTATGTTCATGTCGTCGCTCATGACCGTCGCGATGTCTTCTATGTCTCCCGCCCTTTCCGCAAGCTTCAAGGCAAACTCGTCGATGATCGATTTCTCTTTAAGAAAGTGATAAATATTCCTTCTCTCCTGCGGCATCTTCAATTCAAATCCGCTGTTCTTCATGGCCTCAATATACTGTCTCAATTCTTTCAGGTCTTTCTGGAGATTTGCCAAATCCCCCGGACCGGCTTCCACTGCCGCATGCTGCCGCACTTCAACCGTCCTTTCTGTCCGCTCCTGAACTACCGCATCGGCGGCGATCCCGCTGTAGTCGTCGATGTCATAATCTACGGCGGCCGTCACCTCCACGTAAGGTCTCGTCCCTTTCTTATCTTCCGACGACAGTATTACCGCGTCCGGACCGAGCTCTTTTTTGACGAGTGAAAGGGCCTCTCTGAAATTTTTTGCGCGTATTGTTTTAATTTTCATACTTCACCATTCCTCTGATATCCAGGTCTGTTTTCGACACGATTTCAGCGCTCGAGAGCACGACAAATGACGATGAGATACGTTCAACTATCTTCCTGATGTATTTTCTTATGTTGGCGGAACAAAGGATTATGGGCTGCGCTCCCTTGAGTTTGCCGGAAGACAATATGTGCTCAATGCTCTTCACCAGCCTGTTGATCACATCGGGTGTAACCCCGCCGCCTTCTGACTGGGACAGCAGTTTTTCGTATCTGGGGTCAAGCGTAAACACGGTCAGCTTTCCTTCGTCGTTTAGATACTGTTTGGTAATGGTCCTTGAAAGGGCCTGACGTACATACTCTGTAAGCGTCTCGGGATCTTTGACACTTGGTGAATAATCAAGCAGAGTCTCAAAGATGGTCATTATATCTTTAATGGACACCCTTTCTTTCAGAAGATTCTGCAATACACGCTGTACGGCGCCCAATGTAAGGCTGCCCGGGATCAGTTCCTCCACGATCTTGGGATATGTCCTTGAGACATTATCTAGCAGTTTCTGGGTTTCGCTCCTCGTCAGCAGCTCCCATGAATATTCCCTTATAAGTTCGGTTATATGCGTACCGATGACCGTCGCATTATCGACCACCATATACCCGGAAAGCTGGGCGTTCTCCACGTCATTCTCCTCGATCCAGTAAGCCGGAAGGCCGAACGCGGGCTCTTTCGTGGGGATTCCGTCGATCTTTTCCGCGTTGCCGGAAGCCACGGCAAGCCAGCTGCCCATCATCACTTCGCCTCTGGCTATCTCTATACCTCTGATCAGAAAACTGTACTCATGGGGCCTCAGCTGCAGATTGTCCTTTATGTGAATAGGTGCGACGACAAATCCAAGTTCAGCCGCGAGCTGTCTTCTCATGGCTTTTATTTTCCCCAGCAGTTCTCCGTGGGACGAGTCGACGAGCGGAATAAGACCGTATCCTATTTCAAGACTCAGCGGGTCCAGCTCGAGATAGGACTCTATCTTTGTCTCCTCCCTGGCCGCCTCAGACGCTATCGGCTTGACCTCTTCTTCTTCAGGCGTCTTGGTAATAACATATGCCATTCCCCCCGCTATTGCGGACACCAGGAAAAACGGTATGTGCGGAAGACC